>CALDNV010000094.1:0-14259 GCA_937914605.1 uncultured Neisseria sp. | reverse complement strand
TGTCACGCCGGGGGTCGCGGGTTCGAGCCCCGTCCGCCGCGCCAAATTTTAAAAATACCGGCTTTTGCCGGTATTTTTTTGCGTGTAAGAAACGAACGTAGAAAAAGAGCGGTATTTAGTTTTTCAGACGACGTGCATTAGGAAGGTCGTCTGAAAAGCTTCAATCAGCGTTCTCATCGCGTTTATCATACTTTCTCAGGAAAATCACTGTCCAAATCAAGCTGATTAAAATACTGCCAAAAAAGGCAATCTCAAAGAAAACAACCAAATCCCCGAGGCAGCCGACTCCGCAATTTCCGCTATTACTGCTCAGAAAATCATTAATATAAGCGACAACATAAAGAATTGCCACAAACTCAGGAATAGCCATCAACCAAATACCTAAAACATTCAACCATTTCATCAGCGTCTTACAACCTCTTTTTTAGCATTTAGGCAGTATATATGACGGTATGACAGAAGACAATGCACCAGCGATGACCATATACAGGCTGAACAGCCCGAATGCCGAAAAAGAAAAGTCCTGCGAAATCATCTGAACGAGGATGAAAGAGGAGAAAATCCAATAATAAAATGCCGTCAAACCCGCCGCCTTTATCTTATCTTTCCTATTGCATTTCAAATTCAACTTCTCGGCAGTATAACCGACAAAATAGCCGGGAATACAAGAGGTCAGCAAGACCAGTCCCACAACCAATAAAGAAAGTGGAAAAGTAAATATTAAAAATAAAAATACCCCTCCCAGTAAGTTAGAAATATCTGTTCTCGGAATAAGGGAAAGAAACAAAATCAGCCAAAAAGCAACGATAAACAGTGGCAACCCCCATATCAAATTGGTGCGCGTATAAGCCCGATAAGGGTTGAAATCTTCTTCTGGTAAATGTTCCATAATCTTTCTTTGTAAACTGCGCAAATGGCATTTACTCTAAACTCTTATCCCACGCGCTACAAGATTCATATCCCTTTTCTTTTTTAAAAGGTCGTCTGAAAACAACAAGCCTGGGTAAAATCGTCGTTTACTCCTACAAAAACCCCTCTTCCTGCAAAAATTTCTCCAGTCTCTCCGCAAATGCCTTATACCCCGCCGCGTTGGCGTGTATTTGGTCGGATTTCAACTTTTCATCACTTAAAATCTCAGACCATGCGCCGCCGAACAAGGGAATTTTGTATTGTTCGGCAAGCTCCTGATAAAGCGGATGATCGCTCAAATGACCGAACAATGCGCCGACGCTCAGGTGCGGTACGCCCACCAAGACGGCGGGGATATTTTCCTTCTGTACGCTGTCGATGATTTTGGCGATATTGGCGCGGGTTTCGGCTTCGGAAAATTTACGCAAGAAGTCGTTGCCGCCTATGCCGATAATCACAAGCTTGAGTTGGCGTTGCAACAGCGCGGGCAGGCGCGACAGGGCTTGTTCGGAGGTATCGCCGGAAATGCCGCCATTGATGATGTCCCAACCGGTCAGCTTTTGCAGTTGCGCGGGATAGGATTCGTCAGGGTTTGCGCCGTAGCCGTAGGTAAGCGAGTCGCCCAAAGCCAGTACGGTACTGCCTGCGGCAATTTTTGTCTGCTTCTTGCCAGATTTACCGCCGCAAGCTGCCAGCAGCAAAACGCTTGCGTAAGTAAGGAATGTTCTTCGTGTGAGCATATTTTGTTTCTGATTCTTGAAAGTATCACGGAAGCTGCCGCGTTAATTTTGTACATCTTGATCTTGAAGATGGAAAGTGATAGGCATCCTAAATTTCGTCCATACAGGTTTGCCATTGTTAACCTTAGGTAAAAAGATGCCTCCCATTACCCCTTTCCTTGCCGCATTATCCAACCAGCTAGAACCTGAGCGTTCTATCACCTTGATGCTCCTCAATTTACCCTCCGGCGAAACTACGCCCTCCAATATAACCTTACCCTCATCCCCATTTTCCCATGCTACAGGAGGATAAGGAATGTTCACCCGTCGATATAAACCGCCTTCATAGTTGTCGTTTTCCCCATAGAGCAAGTAAATATGTTCCGCATAAGACGGAACGTTTTGACACACGCTCTGCACCTCGCCGTTTGCATCGGTTTGATCAGAGCAAGTTTGAGCAGGTTTATATCGCTTCGGACGCTTCTGCGCCAATGCGGCTTTGCACAATGCCGTTCCTGCCGACTGATCACGGCACACTGCGCCATCAACCCTGCCTTTTTTATTAATGACGGACAATACCGGCAACACGCCGCCCTTACGCCCGTCAGGCGTCGGAATAACCACCACCTGCGGGTTCGCTGCCTGCGGACGTTTTAAGATTTTTTCAACAGGCGACAGTTTTTTGCCCGGCATGGTGGAACCTGCGGTCAAAAGAGTGGGCAACATCAAGAGTGTTAAAGCGGATGGTTTGAACAGGTTCATTTTTTGTTTTCTTTATGTTAGATGATTTATCTTGTGGGGTTATTAAAAAGATTATGACATAGAAAATAGGGAAAACCTGAATTTCAAAGGATAAAATCTGCCTCAAGGTCGTCTGAAAACAGTTATTTCTGAAACCGGCAAAGCAAGTTGCCTCAAAACCCGTTTTCAGACGACCTCTGCCCATTTCGGGCGGCATTCTAAAACTTCTTGATAAACCGGACAGCTTTCAATATGCGCGCCGAGCAGGTAGCCGGTACTCATCAGAAATTCGCCGACGATTTCGCCACCGACAAATTTGAAATGTTTTTTAAACAGCTTCACCCATTCGGCTTTGTCGAGCGGATGGTGTGCATCCAGCCAATTTTTGAATGAGCCGTATTCTTGCTGTATTTGTTTAATTTGTTGCGCGTTATAAATGGCTGCGTTGATTTTCAGGCGGTTGCGGACGATGCCTGCATCGGCAAGCAGCCGCTCAATATCGGCTTCGTCAAATGCGGCGACCGTCTCGATGTCGAAACCTTTAAATGCCGTCTGAAATGCCTGCTGCTTCTTCAGCATCAGCGTCCAGCTCAAACCCGCCTGATTGATTTCCAATACCAGCCGTCCGAACAACTCATTGTCGTCTGAAATCGGAAAACCGTATTGCTTATCGTGGTAATGTTTGTTCGGATTGTCCGTATCGTTTGGGAGGGCGGCAATAAATTCGCAGTAATTCATGTTTTATCGATCAAGCGAAACAAAGGTCGTCTGAAAACCTAAAACGGGGTTTCAGACGACCTTTCAAAATCAGAGCGCAGCAATATGCCTGCCGCGCCATTTTAAAATCAATCCACTTCGCCCGCGTATTGTTCAGCGGTCAGCAGGTCGTCGTAGTCGGCAGGATTGGCAGGTTTGATTTTGAAGAACCAGCCTGCGCCGTATGGGTCGCTGTTGGCAGTTTCCGGCGCACTGGGCAAATCTTCGTTGACGGCGACGACTTCGCCTGCAATCGGCGCGTACACGTCGGACGCGGCTTTCACAGACTCAACCACACCGGCTTGTTCCTCAGCAGCAAGGTTCGCGCCGACTTCGGGCAGCTCGACGAACACGATGTCGCCCAACAACTCTTGCGCGTGGTGGGTAATGCCGACGGTAACGGTACCGTCGTCTTCAAGGCGCAGCCATTCGTGGCTGGCAACGTATTTCAGTTCGGCTGGGATGTTGTTGCTCATGGTTTGATTCTCCATTGGTTTTTTGGCTTAAAGAATGAAGCCTTCGGATATGATCGACAGGCTGTTCTACGTTTGTTTTCAGACGGCCTTAACTTTAACAAAGGTCGTCTGAAACCGCATCAATCAAACTGTTTCTGTCCGTTGCGCACAAACGGCAGCTTCAATACGCGCACGTCCACTTCCTTGCCGCGCATCAGCACTTTGGCGGTATCGCCGTCAAAATCTTTCGGTACGCGGGCGATGGCGATGGATTGTTTCAGGCTGGGCGAGAATACGCCGCTGGTGGTTTCGCCTTTGCCTTTGTCGGTCAACACTTCCATATTCGCGCGCAGGATGCCGCCTTTGTCGAGCAGCAAACCGACTTGTTTGACGGCAACGCCTTTTTCTTTCAACGCCAGCAAGGCGGCTTTGCCGACGAAATCGCGGCTTTCGTCTTTCAAATCAACCGTCCAGCCCATGCCTGCTTCGAGCGGGCTGGTGTCGTCGTCCATATCGTTGCCGTAGAGGTTCATGCCGGCTTCCATGCGCAGGGTGTCGCGCGCGCCGAGGCCGCAGGGCTGTACGCCGGCTTGTTGCAGGGCTTTGAAAAATGCGACGGCTTCGGTGCCGGGTAGGATGACTTCCACGCCGTCTTCGCCGGTGTAGCCGGTGCGGGCGACAAACCAGTCGTTGCCCAAATCCGCGCCTTGGAACGGTTTGAGGTTGTTGACGACATCCGCCCATTCGGGTTTGACGGTCAGGAGTTTTTCGATGGCTTTAGGACCTTGCACGGCAAGCATACCGAGGTCGTAACGAGGGTTGAAGGCGACGCCGAATTCTTGTCCGACTTTGTGGAACTGGGCGGTGTCTTTCTCGCGGGTCGCGCCGTTGGATACGATGCGGTATTGGGTTTCGGCTTCGTTGGTGCGGTAAACGATCAAGTCGTCAATCACACCACCGTTGTCGTTGAGCAGCGCGGAATAAAGGGCTTTGCCGACGAAGGCGAGTTTGGCAACGTCGTTGGCAATCAGTTTGCGGAAAAAGGCTTTGGCGTTCGCTCCGGCGACATCGGTAACGAGCATGTGGGATACGTCGAACATACCTGCGTCGGTGCGCACAGCTTCGTGTTCGGCGATTTGCGAACCATAATGGATGGGCAGCTCCCAGCCGGCAAAATCGACCAGCTTCGCGCCTGCATCTTGATGGGCTTGGTGAAACGGGGTGGTTTTCAGGGCAGTCATTCTCAGCTTCTCCGGATTTATTGTTCAGATGCCGTCCGCACATAAGCAGCGCGGAAGACCCTATCTGTCCTTGAACCTGAGATTTTCGGCATACCCGCTTGATGGCAAACCAGTCTGCTCAATGCTTTGCGCGGTTGTCTGAATGGTGGTTCAGACGGCCTTCTCCCCTTCGGTGGGTGCGATCGCACCGCTCTCCAGATGTTTTATTTCAATGTGCAGTCCCTGTTGCCTGAGCGATTTAAGGGCATCTGCGCCTTCGGCGGCTACATGTAACCTGATGTAGCTCTCTCCTGCACATGCCCCGATTATGGCTTGAAAAGGCGGTTTGGGCAAGCCGTCTTTTATATGGCTGCCATTCGTTTTGCCCAAATTGGCTAAAGCCTGTTTGCAGATATGAAATTAAATCAATTTGTTTGCATCCATACTTTTTAACACAGATTATTTTCAAAAATACTTTTTCATTGGTTGATTGTATGTTAAGTAAATGTTATTTGTTATATACTCTGCCTAACTGGTCAATCTGAGCGTTCACACGAACGTTATCCGACTAATTTCCATCTTATACAGCAACAGGGAGCAAACTAAATGACACCGATAACCTTGGATAAAACCGACCTTAAAATCTTACAAGTCCTACAAGAAAACGGCAGATTGACCAATGTCGAATTATCCGAGCGGATCGCGCTTTCACCCTCCCCCTGCCTGCGCCGCCTGAAGCAATTGGAAGACGCGGGCATCATCCGCCAATATGCCGCCCTGCTCTCCCCCGCAGCCGTCCATTTGGGCTTGCAGGCATTTATCCGCGTTTCCATCAGCAAGGCAAAAGATGCGCGCGAAGACTTTGCGCAATCGGTGCAAGAATGGCCCGAAGTATTGAGCTGCTTCGCCCTCACCGGCGAAACCGACTACCTACTCCACGCATTTTTCACCGATATGAACTCGTTTTCCCATTTCGTTTTAGATACGCTCCTGTCTCACCACGGCGTACAAGACGCGCAGTCCAGCTTCGTGTTGAAAGAAATCAAAAACACAACCGCCCTGCCGCTGGGACACCTCATCCCCGATTAAAGGCAAAACGCAAAGGTCGTCTGAAAACGTAAACCCTGTATTTCTCAGCGTTTTCATTTTCAGACGACCTTTTTCCGTCCTAACGGCGATATCCTGAGAGCAGAGAATTTCATGCTATACTTGAGAACTATTTTTAATTAAATCAAATCCTAATTCCCGCATGACTACCCCTGACTCCGCCACCGTAACCGACCACACCCGCCAATGGCTCGAAAAAGCCGTCATCAGACTCAACCTCTGCCCCTTCGCCAAAGCGCCGCACGTCAAAAACCTCGTGCGCATCAGCGTCAGCCAAGCCCGCCATCTGGACGGTTTCCTCGAAGACCTGGACCGCGAATTGCAGCTTTTGGGCGACACGCCCGCTGACGAACTGGAAACCACCCTGCTTGTCCATCCGACCCTTTTTCCTGACTTCGACACCTTTAACCAAATGCTCGACATCGCCGATACCGCCGTTGTGGACAACGGCTTGGAAGGTATTGTCCAAATCGCCCCGTTTCATCCCGATTTCCAATTTGAAGGCACGGATTCAGACGACATCGGCAACTACACCAACCGCTCGCCCTACCCCACCCTGCACCTCATCCGCGAAGACAGCATCGCCAAAGCCGCACAAGCCTTCCCCGACGCCTCCGCCATTTTCGAGCGCAACATCGCCCTGCTCGAAAAAATGGGACACGAAGGCTGGGACAAGCTCGATATTCCCCGCTGCCCGTTTGATCACGGCAAAACCAAAGCATCCGAATAAGATTTCCAACAAAATAACATGATTCGCTACTTACTCATCTTTTGCGGCGCAGTTTCCTTTCTCTTAGGCATCATCGGCATTTTTCTGCCGATTATGCCCACCACCCCCTTCATCATCCTTGCCGCCGCCTGCTGGGCAAGAGCCTCGCCCCGTTTCCACCGCTGGCTGCACCAACACCGCTATTTCGGCCCCATGATACAAAACTGGGAAAACAACGGCGCCGTCCCGCGCAAAGCCAAAATCTTCGCCATCAGCATGATGAGCCTATCCTGCATCTTCATGTTTTGGCGCTTTCCCGAAAAATGGTGGATAGGCGCGGCGTCCACATTGGGCTGCGGCTGCGTCGCCGTCTGGATGTGGCTGCGTCCCGAACCCTGATTCGCATCCAAAACACAAGGTCGTCTGAAAACGAAGTTTCCGTTCCGAAACCGTATTTTCAGACGACCTTTTGTCATTTCAAACCATCGGTTTTAAAATATCCGCAACACAAACTGCCAAAAGGAAAACCGCCATGGCACAATTCTTCGCCATCCACCCCGACAACCCGCAGGAACGCCTGATCAAACAGGCCGCCGACATCGTCCGCAGCGGCGGAGTCATCGTGTACCCCACCGACTCCTGCTACGCGCTCGGCTGCAAACTCGGCGACAAAGCCGCGATGGAACGCATCCTCGCCATCCGCAAAATCGACTTGAAACACCACCTGACCCTCATGTGCGCCGATTTGAGCGAATTGGGCACTTACGCCAAAGTCGATAACGCCCAGTTCCGCCAGCTCAAGGCCGCCACCCCCGGCAGCTACACCTTCATCCTGCAGGCTACCAAAGAAGTCCCCAACCGCACGCTGCACCCGAAACGCAAAACCATCGGTCTGCGCGTACCCGACAATACCATCGCCCTGAGCCTGTTGCAGGAATTGGGCGAGCCGCTACTCAGTTGCACCCTGATGCTGCCTGAAGACGACGAGCCGCTGACCGACCCTTACGAAATCCGCGACCGTCTCGAACACAGCGTCGATTTGGTGATTGACGGCGGCTGGTGCGGCACCGAGCCGACCACCGTCATCGACATGACCGACGGCACAGAGCTCATCCGCCAAGGCAAAGGCGACACCGCCCTATTCGGTCTGTAAGCCCCAAAAACTATAGTGGATTAAATTTAAATCAGGACAAGGCAACGAAGCCGCAGACAGTACAGATAGTACGACAAGGCGAGGCAACGCCGTACTGGTTTAAAGTTAATCCACTATAAAAGGTCGTCTGAAAACCCGAATCAGTTTTCAGACGACCTTTTGACATTGCCCTAGCCGAAAACAATCAGCTTATTCGGAAATCACCGATGCTGCGGGTTGTAGCGGTTTTCCAAGCGCAGGAACACCCAGCCCAAGAAAGTCGTCATCAAGAGGTAAATCAGCGCAACGGTATAGAGCGGTTCTTCATAAACGGAATAGCGGCCGCTAATCGTACTTTGTACATAAGCCAGCTCCGCCACGGCAATGACGGACAACAGCGAGCTGTCTTTCAAAAGCGTAATAAATTCGCTGGCAAGCGGCGGCAGCATACGGCGCAAAGCCTGCGGAAGAATCACATAGCGCATCGCCTGCGGATAAGTCAGCCCCAGCGAACGCGCCGCTTCCATCTGACCGCGGTCGATGGACTGGATGCCCGCGCGGAAAATCTCGCAGATATATGCACCGGAGTTGGCAATCAAGGCAAGCGAACCGGCAATCAGCGCGCCGTAAGAACGTCGGATTTCCACCGCCTCGTCGCCGTTAATCAGCAAACCGTCGGTAGGATGGACGAAAAACGGGAACCAGACGTAAGACCAAATCACAATCTGCACAAACAGCGGCGTACCACGGAACAACGTTACATACAGCAGCGAAACCTTACGCAAAACCCAAGCCAGCGCGCGCATGGGCGCACCCGCCTTTTCCAGATGAATCAAGCGCGCCAGCGCGAGCAGCAGACCCAATACGGAGCCGCCCGCCGTCGCCACTACGGTCAAGCCCAGCGTCGTCAGCGCGCCGTAGAAAAACATCCAGCGGTATTCGTAAATAATGTCAAACCGAAAATCCATACTCGTCCGCCTGTCTAAAACTCCGGGAAACGGTTTGCGGCAGCCGCCCGATTCCCGAACATTGGAAAAATGAAACTCGATATTTTACAAGAAAATACATTCTTTGAATGCCTTTTTGTTAAATTAATCGGGTTGCCGTCCGTTTTTTACATTTCGCCGCCCGTAGTACCTATCCGCCCACTGCCACTCAGAAACCTGTTTTTCTCTGAAAAAACAACGCTAAACAATCCCGATATGCCGCCGTAAAATTGACCGTCCCGACAAAAAAGCGGATAATCCGCCCATCCTTAAAACACCTTTTCAGACGACCTTTCCCCGTGATTCAAAAGGTCGTCTGAAACCTTTTATAAAGCACAAACATGAAAGCACCCGAACTCCTCCTTCCCGCCGGCGGCCTCGAACGTATGCGCGCCGCCTACGACTACGGCGCAGACGCCGTTTATGCCGGCAGCCCGCGTTATTCCCTGCGCGCCCGCAACAATGAATTTGCCAAACTCGACGTCCTCGAGCAAGGCATTAAAGAAGCGCACGAGCGCAACAAAAAATTCTTTTTAACCGTCAACACCCTGCCGCACAATTCCAAACTCAAAACTTTCGTCGCCGACATGGAACCGCTGATTGCCATGAAACCCGACGCGCTGATTATGGCGGACCCGGGTTTGATTATGACCGTGCGCGAAAAATGGCCCGAAATGCCGATCCACCTGTCCGTACAGGCCAACACCACCAACTACTGGGGCGTGAAATTCTGGCAGAACATCGGCGTCGAGCGCATCATCCTGTCGCGCGAATTGAGCATGGAAGAAATCGCCGAAATCCGCCAAGAATGCCCCGACATTGAACTCGAAGTCTTCATCCACGGCGCATTGTGCATCGCCTACTCAGGCCGTTGCCTATTGTCGGGCTATTTCAACCACCGCGACCCCAACCAAGGCACCTGCACCAACTCCTGCCGCTGGGACTACAAAGTCCACAACGCCACTGAAAGCGATGCGGGCGACGCCCAGCTTCTGCAAGGTTTCAACTTTGAAAAAGCCCAAGAAGAAGCCAACCAAAACTTCGAAGGCATCAACGGTCAGAAACGCCACCCCTACGCCGACAAAGTCTTCCTGATTGAAGAGTCCAACCGCCCAGGCGAAATGATGCCGATTATGGAAGACGAACACGGCACCTACATCATGAATTCCAAAGACCTGCGCGGTATCGAAGTCGTTGAAAAACTCGCCAAAATCGGCGTGGACAGCCTCAAAGTCGAAGGCCGCACCAAGTCGCTCTACTACGTCGCCCGCGTCGCCCAGTCCTACCGCAAAGCGATTGACGACGCCGTCGCAGGCCGTCCGTTCGACTACGGTTTGCTGAGCGAACTCGAAGGCCTCGCCAACCGCGGCTACACCAGCGGCTTCCTCGAACGCCACCAAACCCAAGACTATCAAAACTACCTCAGCGGCCATTCCACCGCCAAACAAAGCCAATACGTCGGACACGTTACCGAAATCGACGCCGAAGGCTGGGCAACGGTGGAAGTCAAAAACCGCTTTGCCGTCGGCGACACTTTGGAAATCATCCACCCCGAAGGCAACCAAACCATTACGCTGGAACAAATGACCCGCAAAGGCGCAGCCGTCGAAGTTGCCCCGGGCAACGGCATCCAAGTCAAAATCCCGAATATGCAGGGCAAAGAAAAAGCCTTGTTGGCACGGGTCATCAAATAATCATGAGGTCGTCTGAAAATTTTCAGACGACCTTTTGCCTTTTGTTAAGGAACTGTATGAACGAACAAACCAAACAGGCCGCACAAACCATAGGTCGTCTGAAACGTAAAGCCAGCGACGAGGAACGGCTGCAAGGCTGGCGCGAAACCTGCGCCGAACAAGGATTAAGCGGCGAATTTATCCTGACCGCCAAGCTCAACGGCGCGGCTTATACCGAGGAAGAAGCCCGTATGGTGGCGGAGCTTTTCGGCAAATAAACTGACAATTTATTATTTTAAAATTACAAATCATATCAAAACTTGACAAAATTACCGATTTTGATTATAGTCGTATCTGAGTTAACATTGCCGATTTGACACAGCTTGCGGGCATAAACAGCTAAAGCGTATTTTCATTTTCTGCTGTTTTTATTCCTTTCTTTATATCCAAGCCCGTTGTGTACAGCATCGGGCTTCTTTTTTTTCCGGAAGTATCAGGAAGTATTTATGATTATTTTGGACAACGTTTCCAAACATTACCAAACGCGCGACAAAACCCGTTTTGCCGCCGTCGAGCCGACCAGCCTCGAAATCCAAGACGGCGAAATCTTCGGTCTGATGGGCTATTCCGGCGCGGGCAAATCTACTCTGTTGCGCCTGATTAACCTGTTGGAACGTCCCGACACCGGCAAGGTCAATGTGTGCGGACAAGAGCTGACCGCGCTCGATGCCGCCGCATTGCGTCAGGCGCGGCAGAATATCGGCATGGTGTTTCAGCAGTTCAATCTTTTGAGCAACCGCACCGTCGCCGACAATGTTGCCTTTCCTTTGGAAATCGCCGGATGGTCGTCTGAAAAAATCAAAGAACGCGTCAAAGAATGCCTTGAAATCGTCGGCTTGACCGAACGCGCCGACCACTACCCCGCCCAGCTTTCCGGCGGTCAGAAACAACGCGTCGGCATCGCCCGCGCGCTCGCGCCCAAACCCCAAGTCATTCTTGCCGACGAACCGACTTCCGCCCTCGACCCCGCCACCACGCGCAGCGTCTTGGAATGTTTGGAAGACATCAACAAACGCTTCAACGTCACCATCGTCATCGTAACCCACGAAATGAGCGTCATCCGCCGCCTGTGCGACCGCGCCGCCCTCTTGGATAAAGGAAAAGTGGTGGAAATCGTCGAAGTACGCGGCAACCAAATTCACGCCCAATCCGAAATCGGGCGCGAACTGATTCGGGAGAACTGATATGGCAGACTTAACATTCGAACAAGCCGTTTCCACCATCGTCGGCATGAAAGACGAAATCGTCCGCGCTTTGGGCGAAACCTTTGTTATGGTCGGGCTGTCCACCACGATTGCCGTCATCTTCGGCACGCTCTTGGGCGTCTTGCTTTTCGTGACTTCCAACCGCCAGCTGCATTACAACAAGCCGGTAAATTTCCTGCTCGACAACTTAGTCAACCTGATGCGTGCCTTCCCCTTCGTCATCCTGATGATTGCCATGATACCCGCCACCCGCGCCATCGTCGGCAGCACCATCGGCCCGATTGCCGCCTCACTGGTATTGAGCGTGTCCGGCCTGTTTTACTTCGCCCGACTGGTGGAACAAAACCTGCGCGAAGTCCCCAAAGGCGTGATTGAAGCCGCCACCGCCATGGGCGCATCGCCGCTTGCCATCGTCCGCAAAGTCCTCTTGAACGAAGCGCGCGCGGGCATGGTTTCCAGCATCACCGTCCTCGCCATCGGCCTGCTCTCATACAGCGCGGCGGCAGGCATGATAGGCGGCGGCGGCTTGGGCGACCTCGCCATCCGCTACGGCTACTACCGCTACCAAACCGAAGTCATCATCTTCATCGTCGCCATCCTCGTGCTGCTCGTTATCCTGATTCAAAGCACCGGCAACGCATTGGCGCGGAAATTGGACAAACGTTAAACCTCACAAACGTAAACAAGGTCGTCTGAAAATACACCTGATGCATTTTCAGACGACCTTTTGAGTGAAAAATACAACATGAAATCCGCCAAAAAAATTCTAATTGCCATTTATTTAGTCAATATCGGCAATATCCTTTGGTACTTTATCGGCCCCATGAACCATATGCCGAAAATATGGTACATAGGGCTGAGTATCGGCATCTTTCTTGCTCAACTCGTCATCTTGGAAAAATTAGAACACCCGCCCTCCGACGTCAACGCGCACAACAGCAAAATGATGCGTAACGATATGGGTTTCTTCATTTTATTGTGTGTCGGGCTATTGGCTGTCTTTATGATATGGTCCCTTATCGCCTCCCCTGTCCCCATCTGGGGCATCCTTTCATTTGACGATATGGTTTCCATAGGGGAAATGAACGGATCAATTGGCACGATGGACATCGATGAAATGGGCGAAATCAGCGAGCCGGATGAAAGTGCCATGATGGCTGAAGACTATGATGATGAAATGGACGGACACGCCGTAATCGACGGAACAGATGAAATGTATGAAAGTGCCGATACCGCCTTTGATATTTCTCCGTTCGCCACCTCGTTGGATTGGCTCAAGCTCATCTCAGCCCTGACTTTTAAAGCGGGATTGATTTGGCTGTGTTACCGTTCCGCCAAAGGCCTGTACCTCACTATAAAAAACCGTCCCGTTTCCCATAAATGGATTTAAAATCCCAACTGTCCCGACGGCAGAAGCCGTCTGAAAAATCGACTTAACACTTACCAGGAGTAAAACATGCAGACAAACACCTTCTTCAAAACCCTTTCCGCCGCCGCGCTCGCCTTGATACTGGCAGCCTGCGGCGGTCAAAAAGACAGTACATCCGCCGCATCTGCCGCATCGCCTGCCGCCGACAATGGCGCAAAAAAAGAAATCGTCTTCGGTACGACCGTCGGCGACTTCGGCGACATGGTCAAAGACCAAATCAAACCTGCGCTGGAGAAAAAAGGTTATACCGTCAAACTGCTTGAATTCGCCGACTACGTCCGCCCCAACCTCGCTTTGGCAGAAGGCGAACTGGACATCAACATTTTCCAGCACAAGCCTTATCTGGACGACTTCAAAAAAGAACACAAATTAGACATCACCGAAGCCTTCCAAGTACCGACCGCGCCTTTGGGCCTGTATCCGGGCAAACTGAAATCGCTGGACGAAGTCAAAGACGGCAGCAGCGTTTCCGCGCCTAACGACCCGTCCAACTTCGCCCGTGCGCTGGTCATGTTGAACGAATTGGGCTGGGTTAAGTTGAAAGACGGTGTTAATCCGCTGACTGCTTCCAAAGCCGATATCGCCGAAAATCCGAAAAACATCAAAATCATAGAGCTTGAAGCCGCACAACTGCCGCGCAGCCGCGCCGACGTCGATTTCGCCATCGTTAACGGTAACTACGCCATGAGCAGCGGCATGAAGCTGACCGAAGCCCTGTTCCAAGAACCGAGCTTCGCCTACGTCAACTGGGCAGCCGTCAAAACCGCCGACAAAGACAGCCAATGGCTCAAAGACGTAACCGAAGCCTACAACTCCGACGAGTTCAAAGCCTACGCACGCCAACGCTTCGCAGGTTACAAATATCCTGCCGCCTGGGGTGAAAACGCAGCAGCCGGCGCGAAAGCCGAAGCCGCTTCTACTGCTTCGGCAGCAAGCGCCACAGCAGCCTCCGCTGCCAACTCTGGCGCTTCCGCAGCAAAATAAACTGTAAGCCCTAAAGCAAAAGGTCGTCTGAAACCCCAAATCAGGTTTCAGACGACCTTTTGCCGTATATGGCGTCAAATATAGTGGATTAACTAAATCAGGACAAGGCGACGAAGCCACAGACAGTACAGATAGTACGGAACCGATTCACTTGGTGCTTCAGCACCTTAGAGA
>CALDNV010000093.1:0-7425 GCA_937914605.1 uncultured Neisseria sp. | reverse complement strand
CAGGGTTTCAGGTTGCCTGAAAAACCTTACTCGTCTTCGGTCAGGTGGCAGACGAAACCGGAGAAGCTGTCTGCAATGTATTCTTCCGTCAAATCGTCCTGATAGATATTGATGACGGGTGGTTCGCCGTTTGCGCCGGTGTTGCGGTAGTCCAGCGCGAAAAAGCTGTGTCCGTTGTCTTCTTGGGCGAAAAAGTGCAGGCTGCTTTTAGGTTTTCAGACGACCTACGATACCGTATGGTCGTCTGAAAACCTTTATTGCCGTACTGTTTTACCGTTCGATTTGCGATACGTCGCGCACCGCGCCTTTGTCGGCGGAAGTCGCCATCGCGCCGTAAGCCCTTAATGCGGCGGAGACGTAGCGGTCGCGGTTTTCCGGTTTCCATGCTTTGCTGCCGCGTGCTTCCATTTCGGCGCGGCGGGCGGCGAGTTCTTCGTCGGACACTTTCAGGTTGATGCTGCGGTTGGGGATGTCGATTTCAATCGTGTCGCCTTCGTGTACCAAGCCGATGGCGCCGCCTTCCGCCGCTTCGGGTGAAGCGTGGCCGATGGAGAGGCCTGATGTGCCGCCGGAGAAGCGTCCGTCGGTCAGCAAGGCGCAGGCTTTGCCCAAGCCTTTGGATTTCAGGTAGGAAGTGGGATACAGCATTTCCTGCATGCCGGGGCCGCCTTTCGGGCCTTCGTAGCGGATGATGACGATGTCGCCGGCAACGATTTGGTTGCCCAAAATGCCTTCGACAGCGGCTTCTTGGCTTTCAAACACGCGGGCGCGGCCGGTGAATTTGAGGATGCTCTCGTCCACGCCTGCGGTTTTTACCACGCAGCCGCGTTCGGCGATGTTGCCGAACAAGACCGCCAAACCGCCGTCTTGCGAGTAGGCGTGTTCGACGTTGCGGATACAGCCTTTTTCGCGGTCGAGGTCGAGGGTTTTCCACATGCGGTTTTGCGAGAATGCCTGAGTAGTGCGCACGCCGCCAGGCGCGGCTTTGAAGCGTTCGATGGCGTGGGTGTTTTCGGGATTGGTGACGTCCCATTTTTCAATCGCGTCTTTCAGCGTCGGCGCGTGGATGGTGTACACGTCGGTGTGCAGTTTGCCCGCTTTGTCCAGTTCTTTCAGGATGGCGAAGATGCCGCCGGCGCGGTGCACGTCTTCCATGTAGTAGTCGTGGTTGTTGGGTGCAGTTTTGCAGATGCAGGGCACGACACGGCTTAAGCGGTCGATGTCGGCCATTTTGAAATCCACGCCCGCTTCGTTGGCGACGGCGAGCAAATGCAGGATGGTGTTGGTGGAACCGCCCATGGCGATGTCCATGGTCATGGCGTTTTCAAACGCTTTTTTGGTGGCGATGCTGCGCGGCAGAACGGTTTCGTCGTCTTGCTCGTAATAGCGTTTGGTGATTTCGACAATCATGCGGCCGGCTTCGAGGAACAATTCTTTGCGGCCTGCGTGGGTGGCGAGGTAGGAGCCGTTGCCGGGCAGGGACAGGCCGAGCGCTTCGGTCAGACAGTTCATGGAGTTGGCGGTGAACATGCCGGAGCAGGAGCCGCAGGTCGGGCAGGCGTTTTGTTCGACTTCTTCAACCTGTTGGTTGCTGACATTGTCGTCCGCCGATTCAATCATGGCGTCAATCAAGTCCAAGCGGCGTTCGGGCTGGATGTTTGCTACGCCGATGACTTTGCCCGCTTCCATCGGGCCGCCGGAAACGAAGATGGTCGGAATGTTCAGGCGCATGGCGGCAATCAGCATTCCCGGGGTGATTTTGTCGCAGTTGGAAATGCACACCAGCGCGTCGGCGCAGTGGGCGTTCACCATGTATTCGATGGAGTCGGCAATCAAATCGCGGCTGGGCAGGGAATACAACATGCCGCTGTGTCCCATGGCGATGCCGTCGTCGATGGCGATGGTGTTGAATTCTTTAGCGATTGCGCCCGCTTTTTCAATTTCGCGGGCAACCAGTTGGCCCATGTTGTGCAGATGGACATGGCCGGGAACGAATTGGGTGAACGAGTTGGCAACGGCGATGATGGGCTTGCCGAAGTCGGTTTCCATCACGCCGGTGGCGCGCCACAATGCGCGTGCGCCCGCCATATTGCGGCCGTGGGTGGAGGTTTTGGAGCGGTAGTCTGGCATGGGGTATTCCTCAGAGGAGTGGTATTTTGAAAGACGAGCCGTCTGAAATAAAGGTATCGACATGAGCAACCTTTGTTTCAGACGGCCTTTAGACCGGTATTTTATATGAAATACCGCATAATAAGAAATGCTTTAAGGCAAACGAAAGGTCGTCTGAAACAAGGTTTCGACTTTGCGAAAACTGTTTTTCAGACGACCTTGATGGCAGGGGGGTATTGGTTCAACTTGTTTTACTACTTAGATTCTTTTCTGCACGGTTTTTGTGGTAGATGGCTTCGCTTAATAATACCTATGATAGGAAGTTAAAAGAACCCAGGAAAATAATTACGTTGCTAATTGATTTTGAAATTCCGTGTAGTTTACAGGTAGGATGCGTGGCGTAGCCATGCCTACGGTTTGCTAAGTATTAATCCACCTTTTTATTTCTGATATCCAAGAAGGAGTCTGGTAATTACCCTTAGACATAAGCTCTACATATTTTTTTGCAAATTCAATTTTCATATTTCCATTATTGGAATCAAAAAATTCTTTTAATATATGAGTATCACTAGGCCTTAGATTTAATGAGAAATATGAAGCTTCTTCAGAATATTCTTTGGTATCTTCTAGAATATTTTTTAAATAGTCATAATCCTGAAATTCTTTAAAAAATTTCAAAGTCTCTACAAATAATTTTCCATTTAAACAATCTTCAATTTCGGTTGCAGGAGAAGTTAATGAGTTATCAATTGCTAATCTTTCAGTACGATTATTTGATGAGTTATTTATCAATCGACAGCATTGTAACCTAGGGTATTTATTATTGGAATTTTGCGTTTCATAATGGACAAGCTGGCTATCAGTATCTGATAGGAATAGTATCTTTCCCCATTTGTCATATATATTATTGTCAATATTTTCTTTTATTTCATTATATGGTGTTAAAATGTTTTGATATATCCGTTTGATTTTTTTTGCTCCACCAGTTGGAATAATTCGTAAATTTAGGTTCTGAATCTCATCTTTAAAATATTCATCAAAGTAAATTTTCTCTGAGCTACCCTCACAGAAGATCCAATTATATGGGGTAACAGATGTAATGCTAGAGAGAATAGACTGAATAAAGTCCGTAATACTTTTTAAATTAATATCATAAGGAAGCTTTCCTTTAGAATTTTGCATTAAATGTACAATTTGTTCTTGATAATTTTGAAGGTTAATAAGGTCAAATTGATGAGTTTTATCCTTTTCTGATATAACGCTTACGTTCCCATATGTTAAAGTTGGAAGGAAGCCATACCAATGCGATGAGAAAATTATTTGTCTACATTTATTACTCATTTTAAATAATGAATCAAATTGTTCAAAACATGCTGAAACATGTAATGAAGATTCGGGTTCATCAATTCCAACGATTAAATTTTTACCATCAGCTCGATGATTTTCCAGCAATCCTTTTGCTACATCAATAATTGCCTTTTGTTTTTCTCCAGAACTTAATGAGCTAATTTCTACATAATTACTTGAGTCATTAACTCTTTTGTGTAATTTTCTTATATTAAAGAACGAGTCAATAATTAATTTATGAATATCACTTTTTCTTAAATTTTGTTGTCTGTCAGTAGAGGTTCTATATACATAACCATCTAATTCGTTACTAATTTCATTAATAAAATCAGTTAGACCTTTATTTATTTCACTAATTGCAGTTTCTGTAATTCTGTCTCTCAAAATGTGATCTAATTTTTCACCCATTAAAGTCTGAATTTCTTGATTTTCTAGTCGAGTAAATAATTTGGAATCTATATCTTTAGGAATATATATATATTCCAGATTTTCTACTAAGTAAGTATAAACAGATTTTAATTGAGTATCGATTAAGTAGTCTCTATTTCCTATATCATTATCTTCTGCTAGATTATCATCAAGGAATAATGAATCAAAGATTGCAGAAGTTGCTTTTTTGTTATAGTCGACACCTATTGGAAATACAAAGTCATTATTGAAGAAAGGATTGTTGATGATACTATCCCGTAGACTTATAAAAGTATCTTTAACTGATGAATTGGTACTGCCAAAGTTAAGTTTCTCTTTTTGAGTTGTTCTAAATAAATTATCAAGTTTAGAAATAATTAATTTTACCTCTTCAGGAATTCTGGTGTCCTTATTAATAGAGAAAACAGGAACAATATAAGGGCGAACTTTTAGCCCATTCCTTTTAACTGTAAAATGAAGATTCCATTCTTTGCCATTAAAAAAACAATCTAAAGCTTCTAATACTGAACTTTTACCTATCCCATTTCTTCCTAGTAGTCCACAAAATTTGTGATTATCTGATAAAGGAACAAAATTCATGCCTTGATAAGTTTTAAAATTTCTAATAAACAATCCTAAAATCATTTTAATATCCTTATTTATCAATACTGTTTCCAAATACTTTCTTGTATAACTTCCCTGAACTGGTGGTGGATGACATATCGATCGAATAAGTCAACGTGTTTGGTTAGACCTTTTTCATTTTCATGGCTCATTTCAAAGCCGTTTTCCAGTCTAAACCGCCGAGGGATGGGACTTGAGTGATGCTGTGGTCGGCAAGGTTGATGGCGGTCAGTTCGCCGCCCCAAAGCGCACCGGTGTCGAGGGAAAGGATGTTGTCGGTGTTCATAAAGCCCAGCGACGACCAGTGTCCGAAGACGATGGTGTGGCTGAGGTTTTGCCTGTCGGGGGCTTTGAACCAAGGGCGCAGGTTCGGGGGCATTTTTTTGAGGGTGGATTTGTAGTCGTAGTCGAGTTCGTTTTTCAGCGTCAGCGCGCGCATTCGGGTGAAGACGTTGAGAATCATGCGCAGGCGGTCGTAGCCGGTCAGGTCGTCGCGCCATTCGGCGGGTTTGTTGCCGTACATTTTGGAGAAAAACTTTTTGTATTTTTTGCCGCGCAACTCGGCTTCGGTTTCGCTGGCGAGCAGTTCGGCGCGGGCGATGGTCCATTGGGGCAGGATGCCGGCGTGAACCATAACATGGCGCACGCCTTTGATCAGCAGGGGCTGGAAGCGCAGCCAATCGAGCATTTTTTTGCTGTCGGGGTGTTGGAGGATGGGGGTGATGGTGTCGCTGCGCTTGACGGTACCTTCGCCGTAGCCGACGGCGAGCAGGTGCAGGTCATGGTTGCCAAGAACCATGCTGACGCTGCTTTCGTGTTCCATGCAGAATTGGAGGACTTCGAGGGATTTGGGGCCGCGGTTGACGATGTCGCCGGTCAGCCAGAGTGTGTCGGTGCCGTGGTTGAAACTGATTTTGTCGAGCAGGGCGGTCAGTTCGTCGAAGCAGCCCTGAATATCGCCGATTGCGTAGTGTGCCATATCCGGATTCTTGCATTGGATGGATTGCTGTGTTTCAGACGGCCTTTTAAGGGAAATCGAAACATGAGGCCGTCTGAAAACGGGTTGTGGGTTGTACGTATTATGCGGTCAACACCAGCACGGCTTCAGCTTCGACCTGCACGCCTTTGGGCAGGGAGGCGACACCGACGGCGGCGCGGGCGGGGAAGGGTTCTTGGATGAACTCTGCCATGACTTCGTTGAAGACGGCGAAGTCGGCGAGGTCGGTCAGGTAGGCGTTGAGTTTGACGATGTCGCCCAGCGTGCCGCCTGCGGCCTCGGCAACGGCTTGCAGGTTTTTAAAGACCTGGCGGGCTTCGGCGCGGAAGTCGCCATTACCGACAACGGTCATGGTGGCGGGATCGAGGGGAATTTGACCGCTCATGTAAACGGTGTCGCCTGCGCGCACGGCCTGGCTGTATGCGCCGATGGCGGCGGGGGCTTTGTCAGTGTGGATGATGGTTTTGGACATGATTTTCTCCTGTTGTCGGGGTCGTCTGAAAGATGGGAACTTTGATGAAAACGGTGTCGATTATCGTATAAAACCGAGTGATTGTGTAGGGTATGGATATTTTCAGACGACCTTAATGAAGCGGCAGTCTGCGGATGTTACGGTTTGGTGTATCAAGGTCGTCTGAAAAAATCCAATCTTACAAAAAGCATTGCAACAAATCGTTTAAAAACAACCGTCCCCGTTCGGTCGGGCGGAACACGGTCGGGTCGGTTTCCAGCAGACCTTTTTGTCTTGCCGTTTCGATTTGCGCCATGATTTTGGCGGCGGGTACGCCCGTGCGTTCCTGCAACATCGCGGCGGGTACGCCGTCGGTCAGGCGCAGGGCGTTCATCATGAATTCGAACGGCAAATCTTCGGCGGCAACGGTTTTGCGTTCAACGGCTTCGCTCGGCTGACTTTGCATTAAGGCGAGGTAGTCGTTGGGATGGCGGCGGCGGACGGTGCGCTCGATGCGGTCGGGGTAGGAGATTTTGCCGTGCGCGCCCGCGCCTATGCCTAAATAATCGCCGAACTGCCAGTAGTTCAAATTGTGACGGCACTGCATGGCGGGTTTCGCAAAAGCCGATGTTTCGTAGTGGATAAAACCAGCGCCTTCCAGCGCGCCGTGTACCGCGTCTTCGATGTCCAATGCGGCTTCGTCTTGCGGCAACCCTTTCGGCGGCGTATGACCAAACGGCGTGTTCGGCTCCATCGTCAGATGATACGCGCTGATGTGGGTCGCGCACGTGGCGATGGCGGTTTGCACGTCGTCCAATGCCGTCTGAACGGTCTGGTTCGGCAGGGCGTACATCAAGTCGATATTGACTTTATCAAATAATTTCAAGGCGGTAGCTATGGCGGTTAAGGCTTCTTTACCGTTGTGGACGCGCCCCAGCCTTGAGAGCATATCGTCGTTGAAACTCTGCACGCCAATAGAAAGCCGCGTGATACCCGCATCTTTAAATCCTTGAAATTTCTCAATTTCAAACGTGCCCGGATTGGCTTCCAAAGTAATTTCCGCTTCCGGCTGCAAGCGCAACAGCGAACGCACGCCGCTTAACAAACGGTCAATCGATTCCGCCTGAAACAGGCTGGGCGTACCGCCGCCGAAAAATATCGTTTCCACCGGTCTGCCCCATATATTGGGCAATTCAAGCTGCAAATCGGTCAGCAGCGCGTCGATATAGGCGGCTTCGGGCAATCCGTTTTTCAGGCTGTGGGAATTGAAGTCGCAATACGGGCATTTTTTGATGCACCACGGGATGTGGATGTAGAGCGATAGAGGCGGCAGGGCGGTGAGTTGTCCGGCTTGGGGGAATGTGATTTGGGTCATGGTGTGTTTTTGGGGATTGAGGTCGTCTGAAATTTTTTCAGACGACAGTTGCGGTATTATATAGTGGATTAAATTTAAATTAGGACAAGGCGACGAAGCCGCAGACAGTACAGA
>CALDNV010000092.1:0-4541 GCA_937914605.1 uncultured Neisseria sp. | reverse complement strand
GCCCCAAAGGCGACAGCGCATATCCGAAAAACAGCACTGCAAAACCGACCTTGGCCGTGCGTCCGGGCCGCATCAGCCGGTAAACGCCGAATGCCGCCGCCAGATACAGCGCCGCAGAAAACGTCGCCGGCAACACGCCCCACAGCAGCCGTTCGGGCGAGCCGGCCTGCATCAGCACGGCAAAATCCGCCGCCTCGCCCAACTGCGGTGCCAGCGTCTGCGAAAGCAGGGGATAACGTTCCGGCGTCTGCACAAATCCGACCAGCAGCATATCGGCAACAGTCCAGCACACCGCCGCTGCAATTCCCGCCCAAAGCAGCAGAGAAAGTCGGGAAACAGCGATTTCAGACGACCCGCACCTAACGGATGCTTCATTTTGATTTTGCATATCATGGAATCCTGTCGGGGTATTCTCGACAATAAAATAGACTATTAAACAGGAAGATAAGTTCTCAAATTATCGATACGTCCTATGATGTTTTCACAAAATTTCCGGCAACTGCTTAAATTCATGGGGAATAACATAAGACTGTCTGAAACTATTTCAAATAGCCTTAAATCATTCCGGTAGTAAAATTCAGACGACCTGCGTCTGATGTTCGTCGCCGTTTCGCCCGCGGATAATGCCCAAACGGTAAACGGTTTCGCCTTCTCGCTTTTTCACGCCTGAAATCCTGCCGGCTTCGTATTGTTGCCACCACAGAATACTTCATGTAAATTCCCGCCTGCTCCAACAACCTCTATTCCAAAGAAATCACCATGAACAGACAAAAATATACCGCAGCCCTCCTGCTCGCCGCCGCATTCTCTGTTGTACATGCCGAACCGCAAGAAGCATCCTTCCAAGACCAATGCGCCCTGGTCGGACTGATGGCTCAAACCGCCATGGGCGAACGTTTGTCCGGTACGGGCATCGGACAAACCGTCGAAAAAATGAACGAACGCTTTATGGTCGTTGCCAAAAACGATTACAGCCGCTCCTTCATTCAAGGGCTAACCGAGCGCGTGGCGCAAGAAATCTACCACTTTCCGCAATCGGCTTTGAACGCCGTCCCCAAATCCGACTACGCCATCTTCGCCCGAGATACGGGCAAGGCGGAATATCAGCTTTGTATGAAAGCCCTGACGGGCAAAACCGAATAAAGCAGGTCGTCTGAAAAGGATGAAACCCCATTTTTCAGACGACCCCTTTTCACGAAAATCCGAAACCCCACCCCGTCAAATATGCGATAATACCGCCACCTCAAACCGATTTCAGACGACCCATGCGCCTCAACGCCCGCCCCACCCGTTTTGCCCGTACCGCACGCCGCGGCGCGTCCGTCGTTGTTTCGTAAAACCCCGCCTTAGCGGGGTTTTTGCCGAATTGAAGAAAGGAAGCCGAATGCCCAACCCGCTTTACCGACAACACGTCATCTCCATTTCCGACCTGACGACCGAACAGCTCGAGCTGCTCCTGCAAACCGCCCTCAAGCTCAAAGCCGACCCGCGCGACGACCTGCTCGAAGGCAAACTCATCGGCTCATGCTTTTTCGAACCCTCCACCCGCACGCGCCTGTCGTTTGAAACCGCCGTACAACGCTTGGGCGGCAAAGTCATCGGCTTCTCCGACGGCGCGAACACCAGCGCGAAAAAAGGCGAAACCCTCGCCGACACCGCCCGCATCATCTCCAGCTACACCGACGCCATCATCCAACGCCACCCCAAAGACGGCGCCGCGCGCGTGTCCGCCGAGTTTTCCAAAGTCCCCGTCATCAACGCCGGCGACGGCACCAACCAACACCCCAGCCAAACCCTGCTCGACCTCGTGACCATTTACGAAACCCAAGGCCGTCTGAACAACCTCAAAATCGCCATGGCGGGCGACCTCAAATACGGCCGCACCGTCCACTCCCTCTGCCAAGCCCTCAAACGCTGGGACTGCGAATTCGCCTTCGTCTCCCCGCCCAGCCTCGCCATGCCCGAATACATCACCGAAGAACTCGAAGCCGCAGGCTGCCGCTACCAAATCCTGCCCGACCTCGAAGCCGCCGTCGAATGGGCGGACATCCTGTACATGACCCGTGTCCAACGCGAACGCTTCGACGAACAAGAGTTCGCCAAAATCCAAGGCAAATTCAACCTCAACGCCGCCATGCTTGCCAACGCCCGCCCCAACCTGCGCGTGTTGCACCCCCTGCCGCGCGTTGACGAAATCCACCCCAACGTCGATGCCACGCCGCACGCCTATTATTTCGAGCAGGCGACCAACGGCGTTTACGCCCGCATGGCGATTTTATCGCTGGTGTTGAACGAAGAAGTATAAGGAGCAAATATGGAAACCCCCAAACTCAGCGTCGAAGCCATCGAAAAAGGCACCGTCATCGACCACATCCCCGCCGGCAAAGGCCTGATTATCCTGCGCCAATTCAAACTGCTGCACTACGGCAGCGCCGTAACCGTCGGCTTCAACCTGCCCAGCAAAACCCAAGGCAGCAAAGACATCATCAAAATCACCGGCGTCTGGCTGGACGACAACGCCGCCAACCGCCTCGCCCTCTTCGCCCCCGAAGCCGTCGTCAACACCATCGACCACTTCAAAGTCATCAACAAACGCCGGCTCACCCTGCCCGACGAAATCGCCGAAGTGTTCCGCTGCCCGAACACCAACTGCGCCAGCCACGGCGAGCCGGTGAAAAGCCGCTTCTACGTGCGCAAACAAAGCGGTCAGACCAAGCTCAAATGCCACTACTGTGAAAAAACCTTCAGCCGCGATTCCGTGACGGAGGCTTAGTTTCAGTTAAGGCTGGATCGGCATGAATGCAAAAGGTCGTCTGAAAACTTGAAATCAGGTTTTCAGACGACCTTTTTATAGTGAAAAAGAAATGGGCTACTCGAACCCTCATGCCATGTATCCGAAATCCTATCCACAACATCCTCGACAGACGAGAGCAGTTAAAGAGGTCGTCTGAAACCCCATTTCAGGATTTTCAGACGACCTCTTTCATCATCAAGAATGGCACAAAGCTATCTGCCTTTTAAAACGTAAACCCGGTTTCCAATTCATCATCGCCGACCAGTTCGACCAACAGCGTGTAAAGCGGGGCAAGCTCGGTGTAGCGGCGGGAGGTGCGGCGCAGGTAGTTGAGGAAGCGCGGGATTTCGGGGCGGTATTTGTCTTTGCCGTCGCGGTAGTAAAGGCGTGCGAAGATGCCGGCGACTTTCAGATGGCGTTGTACACCCATCCATTCAAACCAACGGTAAAACTCGTCAAACGCGGCGGGTACGGGCAATCCGGCAGTGCGGGCTTTTTCCCAGTAACGGATAACCAAATCCAAGACGAATTCTTCTTCCCATTCGATGAAGGCGTCGCGCAGGAGGGAAACCAAGTCGTAGGAAATCGGGCCGTAGAGTGCGTCTTGGAAATCGAGTACGCCGGGGCGGCCGGTGGTGAGCATGAGGTTGCGGACGATGAAGTCGCGGTGGACGTACACCTGCGGCTGGGCAAGCAGCGGCGGCAGCAGGGTGTCTATGGTTTGCTGCCAAAGCTGGCGTTGTTTGAAGTTGAGTTCGCGTCCGAGCTCTTTGGCGACGAACCATTCGGGGAAAAGGTTGATTTCGCGCAGCATGATGTCGCGGTCGTAATCGGGCAATTCGCCCGCGCGGCTGGCTTTTTGCAGCTCGACCAGTTCGTCTATGGCTTCAAGCAGCAGGACTTTGTGTGCCTCCGCGCCTTGTTCTTGCTGCATGGCGGTCAGGAAAGTGGTGCTGCCCAAGTCGTTAAGCACCATAAATCCCTGCGCTTCGTCCACATGCAATACTTGGGGAACGTTAAGCATATTGAAAAGTTTTTGCACTTTTAGGTAAGGAGCGACGCTCATTTTGTCGGGCGGGGCATCCATGCAGATGACGGTCTTGCCGTCGGCAAAAGCAGCGCGGAAGTAGCGTCGGAAGTCGGCATCGGCGGCGGCGAAGCTCAATTCGAAGTTTTGTTCGGGATAGACGGCGCGAAGCCAATTTTGTAATTCGGTTTGTCGTTGCATAGCGGTGTCGCGGATTTTCAGGTTAAAATAACCGCTATTCTAACTGGCAAACCGATTTAAGGGGCGATTTTGGCTCGTTTATTTTCACTCAAACCATTGGTTTTGGCGTTAAGCGTCGGCTTCGGCGCGGGAGGGGCATATGCGCAAAATGCATCTTTGCCGCAACCTGCCGATTACGAGCCGGTAAGGGCCACCCCGCCTGCGGTTCAGAGCAGGGAAAACCGTCGTCCTGCCGATCAGGATAAATTGTCCTTGGGCGATACCTGCCTGTTTTGCCAGCATCAGGCTTCGGAAGCAAACAAGCAGCCTGAAATCAAACGCAGCGGCGAAGACCCCCTGCCGCAGGATTACACCCGCGTGATTGCGGACAAGGTTACTGGACAGTCTAAAGTCGCCGTCCGCGCCGAAGGCGATGTCATCATCGAGCGCAATCAGGAAGTGTTGAACGCCGATTGGGCGGATTACGACCAAACCAGCGATACCGTCAGGGCGGGCGACCGCTTTACGCTGTATCAAGAC
>CALDNV010000091.1:0-3096 GCA_937914605.1 uncultured Neisseria sp. | reverse complement strand
TCTCTTTGAGCTAAGGCGAGGCAACGCCGTAATGGTTTAAAGTTAATCCACTATATTGAGTCAATTCGTCGATTATGCGCCGATTAAGACAATGTGTCATCCGCAGCCGGACCCAAATATTTAGATCATGCAACCACCATCAACAAAGGTCGTCTGAAAACACAGATTTAATCTGCCAAACGTTTTCAGACGACCTTTTTGCGTAACATTCACGCCAAGCTTTAGCTTTAATAGCTCAGTCAAAGCAAGGACTGAGCATCTCTATCCCTTTGTTTCAGATTGATTTCTGCCAAACACATTTCCGCCGACGTCAAACCCGACTGTACCGCCGCTTCCAGCGTAGCCGGATAGCGCGGGTGCAGGTAGTCGCCTGCCGGATAGATGCGCCGTTGGTGCAACCAAGCAAAATCAGGAGTGGCGGAATCAGGCGTGCAGGCTGTGCTCGCGCGTTTTTCGGTAATGACGCGGACGGCTTCGGGTTCATCCAAATAAGGGCAGATGCGTTTTACGTCGGCATGGACTTTCTCTGCCCACTCTTGGCTTTTAAACGCGCCGACATGGTCGGAAACGCTGATGACGGCGGCGACTTCGTTTGTCGGCAAACCGAGTGCACCACGATACACCAGCCATTGTGCCGTACCATCGGCAAATCCGGTCAGCGGCGCGGGCAGATGGACAGGAACGGCATAGCGAAGATAGATGGTAGTAATCGAGTGGTATTGGAGGTTTTGATAGGTCGTCTGAATATAGCCCGGGGTATCTTCAGGGAAAAGATGAACGGCATGATACGGCGCTACCGCAACAATAACGGCATCAAAAGCCTCATCATTCACAACGACCCGTCCGTCAAGAAGGTTTTTCAGACGACCCACACGGGTTTCAAGACGAATATCCGTACCGAATTGCTTGAGTTTTGCCAGCGCAGGTTCGGCGATGATTGCGCCCAAATCGCGCTTGGGTAAAAGGTAGTCGCTGCCGGATTTATCCGCCCATACGCCGTCGGACAACACATTGCACAATACCCGCAAACTTGCGTGTTCCAACGGCGTATTGAGCGCGCCCCACACCAGCGGCTGCCAAAACTCTGTAACCAGCCTGCGCGGGACATTGCGCTGCCGCAGCCATTGGGCAACAGCCAAATCAGTGTGCTTGCCGCGTGCGTAATGCTGCAACGCAGCCATATCGGATAATAGCTTGATTTTCAGAGAAAACGAAACGTTTTTAGCACGCAATATGCCGATCAAAATATGCAGCGGCGAAGGAAAGTTGGTACTTTGAAACTGCAAACCCTCATACATATGCCATTGCAGCGGCAAACGGCAAAAAGCGGCTTCAGGGTCGGCACCGATGTGCTCCATCAGCGTCAATACGCCGTGATAAGCGCCGAGCAAGATATGCTGCCCATTGTCCAAAAAACTGAATCCGTCAGAGTTTCCAGCCAAAGTACGCGCCCGTCCGCCCGCCTGCCGACCGGCTTCAAACACAGTAACATCAGCACGGCGCGCCAACGACACTGCGGCGGACAAACCTGCCCAGCCTGCGCCGACGACGGCAATTTTCGGGCGAAGATGCGGAGTGTTCATGGCTTAAATCCGAATAACCAGGTTTTCAGGGCAATACGCTTTTTGCGCGGCGAAGGAATGGCAATTTTATAAGTCAGGACGTTTTGCGCGCCGTCTCGGTCGATTTCGTTCAACAGCGCGTAATAAATCGCCGCCATCACCAACCCGACTTTTTGGGATTTTTTATCTGCGGCGGGCAAGAGCGACATCGCCTCACGATACATCTCGCGGGCGCGTGAAACTTGAAAACGCATCAGTTCGGCAAAATTATCCGTCGGCTTACACTGCATAATCACGCTTGCAGGCACGTCAAACCGCTGCATTTCCTCCATCGGCAGGTAAATCCGACCGTTTCTCGCATCCTCGCCGACATCGCGGATAATGTTCGTCAGTTGAAGCGCAAGCCCCATCTTATCGGCGTATTCCAACGTTCGGTCGTCTGAAAATCCCAAAATCCGAGCAATCAGGCAGCCGACTACGCCTGCGACGCGGTGACAATACAGTTTCAACTCTTCAAAACTGCCGTAACGCGCCTGAACCAAATCCATCTGCATCCCGTCGATTAAGGCTTCCAGTTCATATTTCGGCAGCTTGAAGGTTTCCTTTATCTGCCGCAAAGCCTGATTGACCGGATGCTCCGGCATCATGCCGCCGAATACCTTGTCCAAATCGCCGCGCCACCAGTTCAGCGTTGCCTGCGCCACATGCGGATCAGAACAGTCATCGACCACATCGTCCAATTCGCGGCAAAAAGCATACAAAACCGTTATCGCATCCCGCTTTTCCTGCGGCAGGAAACGGAAGCCCGATAAAAAACTGGAGTGGCTTTCTTCTGCCTTCTGACGGCAATAATCAAGTCCTTGCACGGCGTGTCCTAAAAATATGGTTATGAAGAACGATTTTATCGGGATTTGGGGAATTGTGGCAATTTCAGACGACCTTTCATCCCTATATTGTTCAAATCGTCCATATTTGATTTACTTCATTTTTAAGACAAGTTAATATAGACAATCGACTCTCCTAATACCAATTATATTTTATAGTCATGAACATTACGTCTAAAACACTTATCCTAACCATCCTGCTTTCCATCTCAGGAATGCAGGCTTATGCGGCAAAACCACATTACACTCCGCGTCACAATATCTCTCAAAACAGTGAAAACCAAGCCTTCCGATTGATTCAAGAAATGGCGAAACAGGGGGACACCCGCTCTCAACTTGATTTAGGCACTATGTACGCAAAAGGCATAGGCACGACGCAGGATTACGAGCAGGCTAAATACTGGTTTGAAAAAGCGGCGCACAATGACAACGCCGAAGCGCAATTCAATCTTGGAATTATTTATTACGAAGGTCAAGGAACAGCACAAGACTATCGCCAGGCCAAATTTTGGTGGGAAAAGGCGGCCGAACAAGGCAATGCAGAAGCAGCGTTTAATTTAGGCATCATTCACTATGCCGGTATAGGCGTTCCACAAGACTATATACAGGCAAAAACTTGGTTTCACAAAGCAGCAGACCAAGGGGAAGAC
>CALDNV010000090.1:0-1172 GCA_937914605.1 uncultured Neisseria sp. | reverse complement strand
TGCTTCAGCACCTTAGAGAATCGTTCTCTTTGAGCTAAGGCGAGGCAACGCCGTATCGGTTTAAAGTTAATCCACTATAACGGGCAAACAAAGCATCGTGTTATTGGCATCCGCCATACAAAAAGGTCGTCTGAAACATTTTTCAGACGACCTTTTGACAAGCAGGGAACGCGGATTATGCGTTGCCTTCTTGTTGTTGCTGGTACATGGCTTCAAAGTTGATCGGAGCGAGCAGTACGGGCGGGAAGCCGGCGCGGGTTACGCTGGTGGAAATGGCTTCGCGTGCGTAAGGGAAGAGGATGTTCGGGCAGGCTACGCCTAAGAGCAGTTGAACGTCTTCTTCAGGGATGTTTTCCAGACGGAAGATGCCGCTTTGGGTTACTTCGTTGAGGAACATGGTGCGTTCGGCGTTGAGTTTGGCGGTTACGGTAACGGTTACGTCAACGTTGTAGTAGCCGTCTTCCAGCTTCTCGCTGTTGGTGGAAACGCGCATATCGACTTCAGGCTCGCCTTGTTCCAAAAAGATTTGGGGGGCGTTGGGCACTTCCAAAGACAGGTCTTTGACGAACAGGCGTTCGATGCTGAATACGGGTTGTAATTCTTCGCTCATTTTGTTTTCCTAGTTGGGTTTAAAGTTACGGGTTTAATAAAGAATCCAGCCTGCCTTCGCGGTGCAGGCCGTACAAATCGGTAAAACCGCCGACATGAGTATCGCCGATGAAAATTTGCGGTATGCTGCGCTGCCCGGAAAGCTGCTGCATTTCGGCAAAGGCTTCGGGGCTGCGATCGACGCGGATTTCGTTGATTTCGGCGACGCCCAGCGAATGCAGCAGCTTTTTAGCCATGGTGCAGTAGGGGCAGAACGCGCCTGTATACATCGTAACGGTTTGCATGATTGTTTTCAGAGTTCTAATGGGGTTCACTATATGGGCATATGGTTTATTTTACAATACTTGAAATCGGCTATTTTGCCTGAATCTTTGTTTTCGGGGCGTGAGGGCTGCCTGCCGCCCATGTGCCAAAACGCCGTTTTTAAAGTATGATAAACGGCAATCCGAACCGCTTTTGTCATTTGTTTTCCACAAAACCGACGGCAAGCGGGTGGTAGATTAAATTTGAGTCAGAACAGCAACACAATCAGCCGATTATTTTCAGGTTTGGGCAGCATCAGT
>CALDNV010000089.1:0-1043 GCA_937914605.1 uncultured Neisseria sp. | reverse complement strand
GGTGGTATCCTTTATGTAACTATCTGAAAAACAAGTGCGTTCTTGTTAATGGTGTGCTTCAGGCGCATGATACACGCTTTCAGACGACCTAACAGGAGAACATTATGAAAGCCATCGGTTTCAACCGCCCTTTGCCCGTTTCCAACCCTGAAGCCCTGCTCGACATCGAAATGCCCGAACCCGAACTGCGGCCGCACGATATTTTGGTTGCCGTGCAGGCGGTTTCAGTCAATCCTGTCGATGTGAAAGTTCGGGCGGCGCATACGCCTGCGGCAGGGCAGTACCGCGTATTGGGTTACGACGCGGCAGGCATCGTTCAGGCGGTCGGCAGCGAAGTGCGGCATTTCAAAGTCGGCGACGAAGTGTATTACGCGGGCGCCATCAACCGCCAAGGTTCGAACGCTCAATTACAGGCAGTGAACGCGCGCATTGCCGCCAAAAAGCCGCGTTCGCTGGATTTTGCCCAAGCCGCCGCGCTGCCATTGACGGCGATTACCGCATGGGAAACGCTGTTCGACCGATTGGACGTGAACAAACCCGTGGCAGGCGGCGCCAATGCGCTGCTCTTAATCGGCGGCGCAGGCGGGGTCGGCTCGCTTGCCATCCAGTTTCTGAAAAAGCTGACCGACATCCAAGTTATCGCCACCGCTTCCCGCCCCGAAAGCCGCGCGTGGGTGAAGGAATTGGGGGCGGATTTCGTCATCAACCATCATGAAAACATGGCGGAACAGGTTGCCGCGTTAAATATCGGCGCGCCGTCGTTTGTTTTTTCCACCAACCATACCGACCGCCATCTGCCGCAAATCGTGGAACTCATCGCCCCGCAAGGCAGAATCGCACTGATTGACGACCCCGAAACGTTGGACGTGAACCCGCTCAAAGGCAAAAGCCTGTCGCTGCATTGGGAATTTATGTTTACCCGTCCGCTGCGCGAAACGGCAGACATCGAACGGCAGGGCGAAATCCTGGTCGAAACCGCGCGGCTGGTGGACGAAGGCATCATCCGCCCGACCGCCACCCAAATCCTGCACGGCATCAATGCC
>CALDNV010000088.1:0-2246 GCA_937914605.1 uncultured Neisseria sp. | reverse complement strand
CTCCCCAGCCCTCTCCCGCCGGACGGGAGAGGGGGTAGGTTTCAGGTTAAAACGAGGTCGTCTGAAAACCTTGAGATTCGGGTTTGTAGAGAAACCCGTTCTACGCCCGTTTTCAGACGACCTTTTTCCTGCCCTGTCCCCACAAGCGCCTTTCCACCTGTCAAATCCCCCCGAAAAAGCGTACAATCCCACGTTTATTTTTGAATTCATTATATTTTCAGACGACCTCCGTCAGAGAAAAGAGGTCGTCTGAAACCATTAGGCACGTTGACACACATGACCCACATGATTTACCCCAAAACCTACGACGTCATCGTCGTCGGCGGCGGACACGCAGGCACGGAAGCCGCGCTCGCCGCCGCCCGCATGGGCGCGCAGACGCTTTTGCTCACACACAATATCGAAACGCTCGGACAAATGTCGTGCAACCCCTCCATCGGCGGCATCGGCAAAGGCCATCTTGTGCGCGAACTCGACGCGCTCGGTGGCGCGATGGCTTTGGCCACCGACAAATCCGGCATCCAGTTCCGCCGTCTGAACGCCAGCAAAGGCGCGGCAGTGCGTGCCACGCGTGCGCAGGCGGACCGCATCCTGTACAAAGCCGCTATCCGCGAAATGCTGGAAAACCAAGAAAACCTCGACCTCTTCCAGCAGTCGGTTGATGACGTTACCCTCGACGGCGACCGCATTTCAGGCGTAATCACCGCGATGGGCGTGGAATTCAAAGCCCGCGCCGTTGTGCTGACCGCCGGCACGTTTTTGTCCGGCAAAATCCACATCGGTTTGGAAAACTACGAAGGCGGCCGCGCCGGCGACCCCGCCGCCAAATCGCTCGGCGGACGTTTGCGCGAATTGAACCTGCCTCAAGGCCGTCTGAAAACCGGCACGCCGCCGCGCATCGACGGGCGCACGATTGATTTCTCCCAACTTACCGAACAGCCCGGCGACACGCCCGTACCCGTTTTCTCCGTGCGCGGCAACGCCGAAATGCACCCGCGCCAAGTATCCTGCTGGATTACGCATACCAATTTGAAAACACACGACATTATCCGCAGCGGTTTCGACCGCAGCCCCATGTTCACCGGCAAAATCGAAGGCGTCGGCCCGCGCTACTGCCCGTCCATCGAAGACAAAATCAACCGCTTCGCCGACAAAGACAGCCACCAGATTTTCCTCGAACCCGAAGGCCTGACCACCAACGAATACTACCCCAACGGTATTTCCACCAGCCTGCCGTTCGACATCCAAATCGCGCTCGTGCGCAGCATGAAAGGCCTGGAAAATGCCCATATCCTGCGCCCCGGCTACGCCATCGAATATGACTACTTCGACCCGCGCAACCTCAAAGCCAGCCTCGAAACCAAAACCATCCAAGGCCTCTTCTTCGCCGGACAAATCAACGGCACGACCGGCTACGAAGAAGCCGCCGCGCAAGGCCTGCTCGCAGGTGCAAACGCCGTGCAATACGTCCGCGAACAAGACCCGCTCCTGCTGCGCCGTGAACAAGCCTATCTCGGCGTATTGGTGGACGACCTCATCACCAAAGGCGTGAACGAACCCTACCGCATGTTCACCAGCCGCGCCGAATACCGCCTGCAACTCAGGGAAGACAACGCCGATATGCGCCTGACCGAAGACGGCTACAAAATCGGCTTGGTGGGTGAAGCGCAATGGCGCATGTTTAACGAAAAACGCGAAGCCATCGAACGCGAAATCCAACGTTTGAAAACAACATGGTACACGCCGCAAAAACTCGCCGAAGACGAACAAATACGCGTGTTCGGACAAAAACTCAGCCGCGAAGCCAACCTGCACGACCTCCTGCGCCGCCCGAACCTCGACTACGCCGCACTGATGACGCTCGAAGGCGCAAGGTCGTCTGAAAACCTCTCTGCCGAAGTCATCGAGCAAGTAGAAATCCAAGTCAAATACCAAGGCTATATCGACCGCCAAAACGAAGAAATCGACAGTCGCCGCGACATCGAAACCTTAAAACTGCCCGACGACATCGATTACAGCAAAGTCAAAGGCTTATCGGCAGAAGTGCAGCAAAAACTCAACCAGCACAAACCCGAAACCGTCGGACAAGCCAGCCGCATTTCCGGCGTAACCCCTGCGGCAGTGGCGTTGCTGATGGTGCATTTGAAGCGCGGGTTTAAGGGGGCGAAGTAGGCTCACCCGCAGATAGTAAAAGGTCGGCGGATTCGCATTTGAAGTGCAACTTTCCATAACAGAAAAAGGCCAGT
>CALDNV010000087.1:0-1941 GCA_937914605.1 uncultured Neisseria sp. | reverse complement strand
GGATAAGGCTCATATGCCTGTCCCTGCCAGACAACCGCCGTACCCCGCTCGTTGACCTGATTGCAGAAATAGAAAACCCGACCACCCAGCGGCCGCAAGTCCACTTGCCACAAATCGACCAAAACATCCTGCTGCGCGGCAGACAAGGCTTGCAGCATCACGCCCGACATGGCCTTTATACGCGGATTCATGAAAACACCTCCTCAAACGTACAGCTCAATTCGTAGGCTTTGCCACCCTTCGCCGTTTCCTGATATTCCGATACCTTGACCAATACAGGCACGCCGTCGGGCGGTCTCCAATTAAACGGCTCAACACCGCGCCGGGCATCAAAAAAGGCTTTGATTTCTGCCATCAAAGCCTTTTGTCCGACTATCTTGATCTCCCAGCTTCGCAGCTTCGGTTTCAAAGATTTAGGCTGCCGTTGCTCGTAGCCGTCGCCAAAGCGGACGGAACGGACATCGAATTTATGTACAGCCTTATTATCCGAAGCAACACGCCATCGGAATGTTTCAGTCATGATCGGTTCCTTTCAGACGACCTATTTATGGTAAGTACCGTTTTCACGGTACACATTCTTGACATACCACTGTTCCACCATGCCCGGTATGGCGGCGGCAAGATGCTTCGCCATCTCCGTATCGGCACTGCTGTCCGATTCGGTGCTACCGTCCCGATTTATAGTGATGTTGACCTGCATGCCTCCAGCCCCGGTCGAACGGACTCCGGTCAAAACAGACGGCAGTCCTACTGCACCGCCGCCGGCATAACCATTCAACCGCAGCCGCTCGACAGCCGCAACGCCGCCGTGATTACGTACGTCCCGCTGGGAAAATACGACTTCGCCTTTGTGAACAATGCCGGCAGGCTCATACTTCCCGCCGTAACCGGTATAACCGCCGCCGGAAAACAACGCGTCGAACTGCGTACTCCCACCGCCGACAATACCGCCGTCGGCATAACCCAACGCCGACTTCATTGCATTGACAATCGCCATTTTAATCAGCATTTTTGACAAATCCTGCAAAATGGAAACAGTCAGGCTTCGAAAATCAAGTTTGCCTGTGGCAACAAAGTCTGCCAGCGCATCCCCCATTTTGTCGAAGGTTTGTACGGTGGCATTTTCCATCGCCTGCCTCATTGTTCCGAATGAATCGATGTAGCTTTTCAAGCCGGACTCGATACCGCCGCGCCAATCATTGTCGCTGTCTGTACGCGCCTTCTGCATTTGAGAAAGATTGCTCATCCCTTCCGCCTTGCCGCGCTCCAATAAATCGATACTTTCCAACGGCGCACCTTCTTCACGGGCTTTCGCTATCTGTCTGTCCCACAGTCTCGCCAGCGTCAGTTTCTCGATTTCTTCACGGGTTTTGCCGATAAGCGAAATTTCAAACAGCCTGTCATCCAACTTGTCTTTCGAATCGTCGGTCATTTGCTTCACTATGTCGGAATATTTTTTGGAGGCGGCCGTCAAACTATCCTGCGCGTCGGCCTTCTCCGCCAGCTCGCGGGCATCGGCCTGCTGCTTCAGCGTCCATTCGCCGAAAGTCGGGTCGGACAACAACTTCAACTGTTCGCCGATGGCGCGGTTGCCGTTTAAAATTTCCAGCACCCGCTTCGCTCCCGCCTCCGCCGCCCGACGGTTAAAATCCTCGTGCCATTTTTCGTAGCCGGAAAGAGGTTCTTTCTCCACTCCCTTAAACAACCCGAGGTGCGCCATATTTTTCACCTGGCCCTCAACACCGCCGGCAAATCGCGCAGCCGCCTCTTGAGAACGCCAGTTGAAATGCCAGTGGTCGCCGGTTGCTACCGTACCGTTTTTATTGCGCTGTCCGGCAAGTTCCAGTTTAAGGTTAAAATCCTGCCCGTTTTTAAACCCCAACGACTCAAGATAACGGGTCATTTGGGCGACAACTTCCTGTTTCTGCTTCATCCCCATAC
>CALDNV010000086.1:0-13852 GCA_937914605.1 uncultured Neisseria sp. | reverse complement strand
CAATATGCCCGTATTGGACGTGATTTCCGCCGGCGCGCAGGCTGCCCTGAACACCACGCGCAACAACAAAATCGGCATCATCGCCACCAACACCACCGTCAACAGCAACGCCTACGCCCGCGCCATCCACGCCCAAAACCCCGACACGCTTGTGCGCACGCAGGCGACGCCGCTGCTCGTGCCGCTGGTGGAAGAAGGCTGGCTCGACCACGAAGTAACCCGCCTGACCGTGCGCGAATACCTCAAACCGCTCTTGGTGGACGACATCGACACACTCGTCCTCGGCTGCACCCACTTCCCGCTGCTCAAGCCCCTAATCGGCAAAGAAGCGCAAAACGTCGCCCTGGTCGATTCCGCCATCACCACCGCCGAAGCGACCGCCCAAGCGCTCGCCCAAGCAGGGCTGCTCAACACTGAAAACGATAGCCCCGACTACCGCTTCTACGTCAGCGACATCCCCCTGCGCTTCCGCACCATAGGCGAACGCTTCCTCGGACGCAGCATGGAACAAATCGAAATGGTCTCGCTGGGATAAGGCATATCCCGCATACCAAAACGAGAGGTCGTCTGAAAACCCGTGTTTTGAGTTTTCAGACGACCTTTGTTCCATTTCCTGCCTGGAATTAGAAACTGTAATTCACCCGCGCCGTATAAGTGCGCGGCGCGCCGGGCATGGCGTCGGAACGCCAGTATTTTTGATTGAACAGATTGCCGACGGCGAAAGTGAGGTTCAGGTTTTTGCGGTTCCAGCCGAGCATGGCGTCGGTGCGGACGAAGCCGGGAAGCGTGGTGACTTCTTTATTTCTTGAATCGTAGCCGTAGCGTTTGCCCGTACCGGTTACGCCGATTTCGCCGTAGAGGTTTTCGGTCGGCGTGTAACGGAAGAACAGGTTGCCGGTAACGTTGCTGGTGTTGTCCAAATGGATGCCCACTCGGTCGGGATTTTCTTTGTCTTCAACGACTTTCGCCTGCATCATGCCCAACGAGCCGCGCAGATAGAGTTTTTTGGGGATGATTTGTCCGATGGCGGACAGTTCCACACCGCGCGAACGGTGTTTGCCGCCGACAGCCCAAGTGTAGGGATCATTTTGCGCGTCGGGACGGTAGCGGATATTGAAGCGTTCGATTTGGTAGGCGGACAATGTGGTGCTGAGGCGGTCGTCCAGCCAACTGCTTTTGACACCGGTTTCGTATTGGCGGGTGTATTCGGGATCGGCGTTGAACACGGCGGAAGACGAAGTGTCGATGCTCAAATAGCCGTCGCGTCCGCCATAAGGTGCGAAGCCTTTGTTATACGAGGCGTAGAGCGTGTGGGCAGGCGTTACGTTCCACACTGCGCCGATGTTGGGGCTGAACGAATGGCCGCTGTATTGACGGCTGCTGCCGGTGAGTTTGTTTTCGGAATTAAAGGTGTATTTGTCGTAACGGCCGCCGAGGACGAATTTCAAGTCGGGCGTGGCGGAGAAGATGTTTTGCACAAAGATGCCGTAGGAGTCGGCTTTGTGGCGGTTTTGGGTGAGGACGGGTTGCAGCCTGCCCGAAGCCGGCCAGCTTGCGCGGTCGTAGGGGTTGATGGAGGCTGTAAAGGCGCGGCTGAAACCCAATGTCGGGTTGCGGTGTTCGCGGCTGTAATCCAAGCCTATGGTCAGGTGGTTTTCAAAACGGCCGATGTGGTAGTCGCCGTTGAGCGTGAAGTTGGACGACAGGGTTTTGTTGTCGGTCTGCTGCCAGGCGTAGTTGCGCTTGATTAGGCTGCCGTTTTCGCTGCCTGCATAGAAATGGTCGAAATCCTGCGCCGCCGTGCGGTGGGCGAGCTGCCATTGGGCGCGCCATTTGTCGTTGAAGGCGTATTCGAGGTCGGAACGCCAGACTTGCAGCTTGTCTTTGACAAAATCGTTCGGGTGGGCGAAACCCATGCGGTAAGGCAGTCCGAAGCGGTCGTACACGGACTTGGTCGGACTGCGGTCGGGCGTGCGCTCCACATTGTCGTAGGTGTATTGCCCCGTCCATTTCAAGCCGTTGTCGAGTTTGACGGTAATGCTGGGCGAAACCATGACGTTTTTGCTGTCTATGCCGCTGCGGAACGAATTGGCGCGCCCGACTTCGCCGGTGAGGCGGATGGCGACGTTTTTGTTCAGCACTTCGTTGATGTCCATATTCAGGCTGCGGTTTGCCCACGAGCCGTAAACCGCACCGATGTTGCGGCTTTGTTTGAAGTTGGCGTATTTGCTGACCATATTGATGACGCCGCCGCCGTTGGTGCGTCCGTAAAGGACGGAAGACGGACCTTTCAGGATTTCCACGCGCTCGATGTTGGCGGTACTGCGGCGGACCTGCCCGCTTTCGCGCACGCCGTCGCGGTAAATATCGGATGCGTCGGCCTGGAAGCCGCGCAGGAAAATGCTTTCGCCGCGCATATCGTAGGCAGCATCAATGCCGGCGTTGCCTTCGAGGATGGAACTCAAATCGTTCGTGCCGTAGTTTTTGTTTTTCTGGATGTTGAGCGTATCGACGGTTTGCGGCGTTTCTTTGATGAGCTGGCCGTTGCGGGTAACGGCGGCTTCGTCGTAGTTGATGTAGCCTTTGAGTACGCTGGTGTCGGACTGTCCGACCACGGTAACGGTGGGCAGGGTGGCAGTGTAATGTTCGCTATCGGTGGTATCGGCGGCATACAGCGGGAAGGCGGAGGCAATCAGGGCGGGAAGCAGGGAAAGGCGGGCAGAATATTGCATGTTCAACTCGAAAGGTGAAGGGATGCGGCATTATAGGAAATATTTTTGCTTAATCGAATAATTGATAATAATTATCTTTATTTATGACAAATCGTGTTTATATTTTGCAACGAAGCAGCCATAAACCGAAAGGTCGTCTGAAAAGCCCTGTTTCGGGTTTTCAGACGACCTTTGCAATATTCAGACTCAACGTTCGGAAGGCTCAAACCTTCTTCAAAACCACCATATGCCGTTCTGCATCCAAGCCGGGGACGTGGAGGGCTTCGACGCGTTCGACGGCGACGGTGTCGGGGAGCTTGGCGATTTCTTCTTTAGGATACACTCCTTTCATGGCGACCCAGAGGCCGCCGTCTTTCAGCAGGTGTGCCGTCCAGTTGACGAAGTCGGCGAGTTCGGCGAAGGCGCGGCTGGTGATGATGTCGGCTTGGAAGTCTTGAACGGCTTCGACGCGGCCGCTGACGACGCGGACGTTGGCGAGTCCGAGTTCGATGACGGCTTGTTGCAGGAAGGCGGTTTTTTTGGTGTTGGCGTCCAGAAGGGTGATGTTGAGGTCGGGACGGCAGATGGCGGCGGGAATGCCGGGCTGTCCGCCGCCGGAGCCGACATCCAGCATGGTGTGCTCGCCTTGGAGGTAGGGGAGCAGGGTCAGGCTGTCGAGCAGGTGGTGGCTGACCATTTGCGCTTCGTCACGCAGGGCGGTGAGGTTGTAGGTCTTGTTCCACTTTTTGAGCAGGCCGGTATAGGCGAGCAGCAGGGTTTGCTGTTCTGCGGATAGGTCCAAACCTAATGCCTGTATGCCTGATTGGAGTTGCTGTGTCGGGGTCATGGTGTTTGTCCGTGTTTGTGTTGGGCATTATGGTAGCGGAAAAAAAGGTCGTCTGAAAGGCGTGGGCGGGCGGGGATAAGGTTGTCGGAATGGGGAGTTGTAGCGTGGGCTTTGCCCGCGAAACTTGCCGCCTGACAATTTGAATCCGTTCATTATTTTTGCACTCATGTCGTGGGCAAAGCCCACGCTACGGGTTTCAGACGACCTTTAGGTGTTTTTCGAGGAGCAGGTTGGTATTTAATTTTCCTAGCGAGTTGTAGCGTGGGCTACGCCCACGAAACTTGCCACCTGATAATTTGAATCCATCCGTGTCTTTGCACTCATGTCGTGGGCAAAGCCCACGCTACGGGTTTCAGACGACCTTCGGGTGTTTTCGAGGAGCGGTTGGTATTTAATTTTTCGAGCGAGTTGTAGCGTGGGCTATGCCCGCGAAACTTGTGGTTTGGCAATCCGAATCCGTCCGTTGTTTTTGCACTCATGTCGCGGGCAAAGCCCACGCTACAAGTTTCAGACGACCTTCCCTGCGTTTTCCAGCATTAAGACAAATTGTGCCAAGTCTTGCGGCAGCGGGGCTTTTAAGATGAGTTTTTCGCCTGTCAGCGGGTGGTCGAGGTGCAGCTCTGCGGCGTGCAGGAACATCCGTTTCAAACCGAGCTTCTGAAGGCGTTTGTTGGCTTGGTAATCGCCGTAGCGTTCGTCGCCGGCGATGGGGCAGTGCTGCGATTGGAGGTGGACGCGGATTTGGTGGGTGCGACCGGTTTTCAGGGTGGCTTGCACGAGGGTGAGGTGCGAGAGGCCGACTTGGTGCAGGAGGTCGTCTGAAAAGCGGTTGAGCACGCGGAAGATGGTGTGCGCGGATTGTCCGTCTTCGCTGACGCGCACCATTTTTTCGCCTTGCGCGCCGGTGTATTTGAACAGGGGCAGTTTGACGTGGAAGCTGTCGTTCGGCAGTTTGCCTACGCCCAGCGCGAGGTAGATTTTTTTGGGATGGTCGTTGCGGATGGCTTCGTGCAGTTTGACGAGCGCGCTGCGTTTTTTGGCGATCATCAAGAGGCCGCTGGTGTCTTTGTCGAGGCGGTGGACAAGTTCGAGATAGCGGGCATCGGGGCGGGCGCGGCGGATTTGTTCGATGACGCCGAAGCTCACGCCGCTGCCGCCGTGGACGGCGGTGCCTGCGGGTTTGTCGATGACGAGCAATGCGTCGTCTTCGTAGATGATGGTAAATTCGCGCGCGGGTACGGCTTGGGCGCGGTTTTCAGACGACCTTTGTTTTTCGGCGGTGCGCACGGGCGGGATGCGGAGCAGGTCGCCTGTCTGGATGCGGCTGTCGGGCTTGCAGCGTTTTTTGTTCAGGCGCACTTCGCCGGCGCGGATAATGCGGTGGATATGGCTTTTGGGTACGCCTTTGAGGATTTTTATCAGATAGTTGTCAAGGCGTTGTCCGGCTTCGTGTTCGGCGACGGTAATCAGGCTGACTGAATCTTTGCTTATTGCGTGCGTTTTCATCTATAATCTCGAACATCCGTTTCGGCAGAAACCTGTACAAACAGGCCGTATGGGACGGATGGTATTGTTAAAACGAGATTTTATATTAAAAACGCACTCTGCAAAGCATTTTCCCTGCGTTTATGCCCAAGCCCGTAAACGCAGGAACGTGATTAAGTTTGATTTGATTTTGCCGATTTGACCGGGCATAAGACGAGGGACGGGTGTTTGACAAACCTGCCGCGCCGCACCGTTCGAAACTTCCGGCATAACGATAATAAGAAGATGTCGGCTACCTGTTTTCTAAGCCGGGCCTGTACCGTCCGGACTTCGGCGGCGGACGGAGTGTTCCGCCGCATTGTTCTTTATTGCCTTCTTTATCCGTATCCTTCCGCACACGGCCGCATTGTTTTGGGCGGCGTGCAACCTTGCGGACTTCAATTCAAAAACTGATTGCTCATCCGGGTTTCTGCATCCTGCGCCGAAAAGGGGCGCGGGCTATGCCCAATCCCGCCCGCCTCGCAGAGTGTCTGACAAAGAGCAGGCAGGTCGTCTGAAAAGGCTGCCCGCCTGTGCGAGGTAATGATTATGAAAAGAATGTTGTTCAATGCAACGCAGGCCGAAGAGCTGCGCGTTGCTATTGTCGATGGGCAAAACCTTTTGGATTTGGACATCGAAACGCTGGGTAAAGAGCAGCGCAAAGGTAATATTTATAAGGGTATCATCACCCGCATCGAGCCGTCGCTGGAAGCGTGTTTCGTAGATTACGGAACCGACCGCCACGGCTTTTTGCCGTTTAAGGAAGTATCGCGTTCGTATTTCCAAGATTACGAAGGCGGCAGGGCGCGCATTCAAGACGTGCTCAAAGAAGGTATGGAAGTCATCGTCCAAGTCGAAAAAGACGAACGCGGCAACAAAGGCGCGGCGCTGACCACCTTCATCAGCCTTGCCGGACGCTATCTGGTATTAATGCCCAACAACCCGCGCGGCGGCGGCGTATCCCGCCGTATCGAAGGCGAAGAGCGTCAAGAACTCAAAGCCGCCATGGCAGAACTCGACATTCCGAACGGCATGAGCATCATCGCCCGCACCGCCGGCATCGGCCGCAGCGCGGAAGAGTTGGAATGGGATTTGAACTACCTCAAACAGCTTTGGCAGGCCATCGAAGAAGCCGGTAAGGCGCACCACGAACCCTACCTCCTCTTCATGGAAAGCTCGCTGCTCATCCGCGCCATCCGCGACTATTTTCGTCCCGACATCGGCGAAATTCTGGTGGACAATCAAGAGGTTTATGACCAAGTTGCCGAGTTTATGAGCTACGTCATGCCGAGCAACGTAGGTCGTCTGAAACTCTATGAAGACCACACGCCGCTGTTCTCCCGCTTCCAAATCGAACACCAAATCGAAAGCGCATTTGCCCGCAGCGTCAGCCTGCCGTCAGGCGGCGCGATTGTGATCGACCACACCGAAGCCCTCGTTTCCATCGACGTCAACTCCGCCCGCGCGACACGCGGCGCGGACATCGAAGACACCGCGTTCAAAACCAATATGGAAGCCGCCGAAGAAGTCGCCCGCCAAATGCGTCTGCGCGACTTGGGCGGTTTGGTCGTCATCGACTTCATCGACATGGAAAACCCCAAGCACCAGCGCGATGTTGAAAACGTCCTGCGCGACGCGCTCAAAAAAGACCGCGCCCGCGTGCAAATGGGCAAACTCTCCCGCTTCGGCCTCTTGGAATTGAGCCGCCAACGCCTGAAACCCGCCTTGGGCGAAAGCAGCCACGTCGCCTGCCCGCGCTGCGCCGGCACCGGCGTCATCCGCGGCATCGAATCGACCGCCCTGCACGTTTTGCGCATCATTCAAGAAGAGGCGATGAAAGACAATACCGGCGAAGTGCATGCGCAAGTGCCCGTCGATGTCGCCACCTTCCTGCTGAACGAAAAACGCGCCGAGCTGTTTGCGATGGAAGAGCGTTTGGACGTCAACGTCGTCCTGATTCCGAATATCCATCTGGAAAACCCGCACTACGAAATCAACCGCATCCGCATCGACGACGTAGAAGAAGACGGCGAACCGAGCTACAAACGCGTTGTCGAGCCGGAAGAAGACGAATCCGCCAAACCTTTCGGCAGCGAAAGAGCCAAAGCCGCCCGTCCCGAACCCGCCGTTAAAGGCGTACGCCATACCCAGCCTGCCCCGACCGTATCCGAGCAGAAAAGCGGTTCATGGTGGGATACCTTCAAAGCATGGCTCAAACGCATTTTCGGCGGCAATACCGCAGCCGAAACCGCGCCTGTTGCCGAAGTGGCAGAAAAACGCACTTCAAACGGCAACAACCGCAACGGCAATTCCGGCAACCGCCGCGCAAACAACCGCCGTCAAAACCCGCGCCGCAACAATAGGCACGACAGCAGCAAGGTAGAAGTGCGCGAAGTGGCGGACTTCAAAGACAAAGCAGCGGACAATCAGGCGGCGGAAAACGAAAACCGCAACGCCAAAGACAACCGCCGCAGCCGCAACCGCCAAAACGAGCGCAACGCCGCCGCGGAAGCCGAAAACCTCGAAGTCCAAGCACTCGCCGCCGCAACGTCGTCTGAAAACGAATCCCGTTCGGGCGAGCAGGCGCAAGGCAGCAAACGCCGCCGCAACAACAACCGCAACGAACGCAACCGCGAACAAGCGGAAATCCGTGCGGAAGAAACCTTGTCCGAAGCAGTGGACAACGCAGCGGAAGAGGGCGTACAAACCGCCGATAACGATGCACCAAAAGGCAACGACCGCCGCCAACGCGAGCGCAACAACCAACGCGACCGCCGTGAACGCAACAATCAGCGCGACCGCCGTCAAAACGGTAAAAAACGCAATATTCCGTCTGCCGCCAAAATCGAGCAGTACCTGAATATTCACGATACCGCCGACAAAGTCCGCTTCGCCGCCGCGCACGTCATGGGCGAGCCTGTCGAAGAAGAACCGTTTGCCGTAACCATCCCCGCTCCCGAGGATAGTGCCGAGCCTTTGGTTGTCGTCGTTTCCGAACCCGTTGCGGCCACTGAAGAAGCCTTCGTGTTCTCCATCGAAGGCGAAGAAGCGGACAGCGGCATCCTGATCGAAGACAGCACCGACGACGAATGCAGCATCATCGACTCCGCTATCGGCAGCGTTGAAGATACCCCGACTTCCGTGTTTGCCATCGAAACCGAAGACGGCTACCAACCGATGACCGCCGTCCCTGCCGAAGGTGAAGCCGAAGCCGTCGCCGAAATGGAGGAAGAGCTGGTCGTTTGGAAAGCCGAACGCGAAGCCGCCACCGCCATCGAAGCCCTTGCCGCAGCAGCGGCCGCAGCCGCCGCCCAAACAACGGAATCCGAGCCGCAAACTGCGCCGGAAGCAGGTCAAGCGGAAGCGACCGAGCCGGAAGAAACTGTCCCTGCCGTTGCCGCGATGCCCGACTTAGGCGGTTTGGTGTTCGTCGAAACCAATCCCGAAGCCGTCGCCGCCTTTGCCGAACAGGTTCAGCCCGAACCCGAATCCGGCCTGCGCCGCGCCGACGTGCCGAAAGTCGAAGCCGAACCCGTCGCCGCTGCCGAAATGGTCTTGGTGGAAACGCGCAAAGACTAAAGGCTGAAAGAAGAGGGCATCGTTTAAGATGCCCGAATCGACAAAAAGGTCGTCTGAAACCGTAAATCCGGTTTCAGACGACCTTTGTCTGTTTAAAAAAGATTATTTGAAGCGGTAGCCGACAGTAGCCATGTAGCTGTTGTTGTGGACTTTCAAATTGTCTTTTTTATAACGGGTTTGCTCCCATTCGGCGCCGACTTCGACATTCGGTGCAACGGCGTATTTCGCGCCCACGCCGTAGCCGAGGCCGTTCATATTGTTGCGTTTCGCGCCCAGATTGTCGAAGCGGCCGTAGTGGTAGCCGACCTTACCGTAAGCCAGCGCATTGTCAGTCAGGCGGTAGCCTTGGACGTAGGAAACGTTGGCATCGACTTTTTGTTTCGCATTGCCCGCGATTTTGCGGTGCAGCGGTTTGACACCGGCTTCAACGCCGCCAATCCAGTTGCTTTGTCCGAATTGTGTGTTGTAGCTGCCGCGTACGGCAACGTCGCCTTTGGTTTTTTCGTTCAGATTGACATTGCGCACATCACTTTTGGTTGCGCCCGCGCCGACTTCCAAGCCTGCGCCGGTAAAAGAACCGTCAGCGAAAGTGATGGCGGAAGCGGTAGCCAATAAAACAGACAGTAAGGTTTTTTTCATGATAATGCTCCTTCACGGATAAACAGGAAGCGTGTTTCTGCTTCCGACGAATCCAGTATCGGATGCTTGCGGATGAGCCGCAACCGCCTTTGCCGAGGCGTTACCCATCTTCTCAAGTGCTTAACGTTTGTAATTCATTGAAACGGCTGAATTTGTATCGCCCGAAATGTTGAGGTGCGCGATTTATAATTTGCGTAAAGTGCGATGAAAAGTATGAAGATTTATGAACCTTGCTGTGTGGAGAGAGGTGCGTTTGGCAGCGGAGGCGGAGTGCGGAGAAAATGATAAAGGCTTAAATGGTAGTTTACATTGATCGGTGTGGCTTTATTGCCATAAGAGTGAGAAAGGTCGTCTGAAAACCTGGTTTTTGGGTTTTCAGACGACCTTTTTTATCGTGTTTGTATGATTTTTTCTGATTTCTTTATGCGAAGGTTATAATCCCTGCTTCTTCCAATTTCCCGTCAAAGAGAAATACTATGAATAAAATCTTGAAATTAAGCATGTTGGCACTGATTGCCACGTTTCCCCTGACAGCTTGCAGCAATAAAACCCCCGATACTTCTTCAACTCCGACCACGCCTTCATCCCTTAACGGTACAACTGCAAAAGAAACCGAGGCTTCTGCTGAATCGGATACATCTTCATCTTTCAAAAGTTTGGATGAAAAAGGCAGCTATGCAATGGGTATGGACGTTGGCAAATCCTTGAAGCAGATGAAGGAACAGGGTTTCGAAGTTGATATGAAAGCCTTCTTTAACGCCGTACAGTCCGTATACGATGGTAAACAGACTAAATTGAGTGAATCGGAAGCCAGCATAGCGCAGGTGGAAATCATGACAGAACTTGAAGCTAAAGCAACGAAAAAATACGAGGAAGAAGCCCAAGCCAATAAAGAAAAAGGCGAAGCTTTTTTGAAAGAAAATGCCACTAAAGAGGGTGTGAAAACAACAGCATCCGGTTTGCAGTACAAAATGATCAAAGAGGGTACAGGCAGACAGCCTCGGAAAAACGATCTCGTACATGTCGAATATGAAGGCCGCCTGATTGACGGTACTGTTTTCGACAGCAGTAAAGACGGTGTAAGTGATGACGGCGTAGGCGAATACTCGATTGTTCCGGTTGGGCAAATCATAAAAGGCTTAGGAGAAGGTTTGCAGCTTTTGAAAGAAGGCGGCGAGGCTACCTTTTATATTCCTGCCAAACTCGCTTACGGAGAAGAAAAGGTTGGCAATAAAATCGGTCCGAATTCCGTTTTGATATTCGACGTCAAATTGGTCAAAATCGACAGAAACGGCAAACATCGTATTCGGTAATCTGCTTCTTCCGGCAAAGAGGGCATTAAGATTAGCGCTCATGCAAAACTGGGCGCTGGTTCTGGTTAAAGCCAATCCGATGATTGTGCTCTCCCTAAAACCTTCTTGATAAGGGGACAGATAATCGCCGTATCAAATATAGTGGATTAACTTTAAACCAGTACGGCGTTACCTCGCCTTAGCTCAAAGAGAACGATTCTCTAAGGTGCTGAAGCACCAAGTGAATCGGTTCCGTACTATCTGTACTGTCTGCGGCTTCGTCGCCTTGTCCTGATTTAAATTTAATCCACTATACCGTGTCGCGTGCCATGTCATGAACGCTTCTGGGAATAGTTAAACCGCCCCGATGGATTTGGCAACCGACGGTCTGACGGCTACAATATCGTGTTAAAAACTTTTCATTTGGGAACACGCAAAATGTTGGTTCATCCTGAGGCGATGGACGTCGCCGCATTGGCGGACAAAATCCGCAAAATCGAAAACTGGCCGCAAAAAGGCATTTTATTTCACGACATTACACCGGTGCTTCAAAGCGCGGAATATTTCCGCCTTTTGGTGGACTTGCTGGTTTACCGATATATGGGTCAGAAAATCGATGTCGTGGCTGGCTTGGACGCACGCGGCTTCATCATCGGCGCGGCGTTGGCGTATCAATTGAACGTCGGCTTCGTCCCCATCCGCAAAAAGGGCAAGCTGCCTTTTGATACGATTTCGCAAAGCTACGCGCTGGAATACGGCGAAGCGACGGTAGAAATCCACAAAGACGCAGTCAAACCCGGCGCGCGCGTGCTGCTGGTCGATGACCTGGTCGCAACCGGCGGCACCATGCTCGCAGGCGTGGAATTAATCCGCAAACTCGGCGGCGAAGTCGTTGAAGCGGCGGCGATTTTGGAATTTACGGACTTGATCGGCGGCAGCAAAATCCGCGAAAACGGCGTTCCCCTGTTTACCCTGCTGCAAAACGAAGGCTGCATGTAAACTTTGCCCATGCCTCAAAGGTCGTCTGAAACAGCCATTCCGCTTTTCAGACGACCTTTTTGTTGTCCCTGATTACGCGGTTAATGTAAATATCGGTTTCAGATTCGGATAATGCCGCCAAATCGTTTAAAATACGGTTCTAATTGATTCTAATAAAGATACGGCAAGTAATGAACGCACAACGCATATTTTCCCTCTCGCTCAGCCTGATTGCCGCAGCCGTTTTGTCGGCGTGCGTCTCTGAAAACGACACCTCATCCAAAGAGCCTGCCTCTTCCCTGACCGAACCCGCCTCCATCCCCGCCCGCCGCGCGGAAGGCGAATCCAAAGTATTGTCCGATTACGGCCAATATCAAGGCGCGCTGGACGCTGCCAAACGCGGCGACGATATGTGGGTGCAACAATTCTTGGCGCAGGCGGGCGACAGCGCGATGGCTGAAACCGTCCGCAACGAATGGCTCAAAAGCCTCGGCGCGCGCGGACAATGGGACGTGTTCCGCCAAGAAAACAAAAAGCTGAATGCGGCAGGCCGGGTGCAGGAAGTGCAATGTTATGCCGAACTGGGCAGCGGCAGCTACAACATGGCGGCAGAGCTTGTGCGCGTTACCAACAAGCTACCCGCGGGCTGTACCCGCTTGGTCGAAAGCGCGGCATCGGCAGGTCGTCTGAACAGCAACGACGCATGGCGCCGCGTACGTGGATTGTTGAGCAACAGCCAAACCAGCGACGCACGCAGCTTGGCAGCCGCCTTGGGCAGCCCGTTTGAAGGCGGCTCGCAAGGTGCGCGCGAATACAGCCTTTTGAACGTCATCGGCAAAGACGCGCGCAAATCCTCCTCCGCAGCCTCCACGCTGTCCGGCATGGAATCAGGCTTAAGCCGCGAACAAAGCAGCTTCGCATGGGGCGTATTGGGACTCTACCAAGCGCAAAATCAAAATATGCAGACCGCGTTGAGCTACTACAACCGCGTTTCCGACCGCAAACAACTGACCGACGAGCAATTCGAATGGTACGCCCGTGCCGCCCTGCGCCTGCAACGCTGGAACGAATTGTCCGGCATCATCCAACAAATGCCCGACAACCTGCAAAAAGACCCGACTTGGCAATACTGGCTGGGCCGCAGCTACGCTGCACAAGGCAACCAAAGCCGTGCTAAAGAAATGTACGAAAAAGCCGCCGCAAGCGGACGCAATTTCTACGCCGTCTTAGCAGGTGAAGAACTCGGCCGCCGCGTCAATACTAAAAACAACGTTTCCGACGCCGATAAAAAAGACGTCCGCCGCATGGCAGACGACGGCGCCATCAAACGCGCGCTGGTTCTGTTTAAAAACAGCCAAAGCAGCAACGATGCCAAAATGCGCCGTCAGGCACAGGCAGAATGGCGTTTCGCCACCCGCGACTTCAACGAAGACAACCTCCTGACTGCCGCGCAAGTTGCCTTTGAAAACCAGTTCTACGACATGGCGATCAACAGCGCCGACCGGACCGAGCGCAAACTCAACTACAACCTGCGCTACCTCTCTCCGTTTAAAGAGACCACCGTCCGCTACGCCTCGCAAGCAGGCATCGATCCTGCTTGGGTTTACGGCCTGATCCGTCAAGAAAGCCGCTTCGTCATGGGCGCGCAATCCAGCGTCGGCGCGCAAGGCCTGATGCAGGTTATGCCTGCTACCGCCCGCGAAATCGCCGGCAAAATCGGCATGAGCAGCAGCGAACTCTACACCATGGACGGCAACATCCGCATGGGTACATGGTACATGGCAGATGCCAAACGCCGCCTGCAAAACAACGAAGTGATGGCAACCGCAGGCTACAACGCCGGCCCCGGCCGCGCCCGCAACTGGCAGGCTTCTACGCCTCTGGAAGGCGCGATTTACGCCGAGACCATCCCTTTCACCGAAACCCGCGACTACGTCAAAAAAGTTATGACCAACGCGACCTTCTACGCATCCCTGTTCAATGAGCCGCAAACCTCGCTGAAACAGCGTATGGGAACCGTTCCGGGTCGTTACTGATTGACGCGGCTGCATCCGATCAGATTGTTTGACAGATACGGAAGCCAAACTTGAAAAGGTCGTCTGAAAGTATGTTTTCAGACGACCTTTTTTAGTGTGGATGATGGCAAAAAACAACGAATCAACCGCTTTAATCTTCATCGCCATCCCGCACTCTTTTCAATAAACTGGTTGTGCTACCCTGCCCCAATCCTTTGTATAGTGGATTAAATTTAAATCAGGACAAGGCGACGAAGCCGCAGACAG
>CALDNV010000085.1:0-14015 GCA_937914605.1 uncultured Neisseria sp. | reverse complement strand
TCTTTGAGCTAAGGCGAGGCAACGCCGTACTGGTTTAAAGTTAATCCACTATATCATTCAGCCTTGCCTGCCCGATACGGATTTGGGCAAACCGACATTCGTTTGATAGCATGGGAACACTCGGCGACTGACTTTCAGGAGTACAAAAATGTCATTTACCACAATCATTTATGCCCATCCGTACGATCAAAGCTTCAATCACGGCATTTTGCGGCGCGTGCAGCAACTGTTGGACGAAAAAGGTGAAAAATACCGACTGATCGACTTATACGCAGACGGTTTCAACCCCGCCTACACCAAAGAAGAGCTTGCCCTGTTCAACCAAGGCAAAGCCCTTGACCCGCTGGTTTTGCATTATCAGGAACTCTTGAAAACCACCAACCGCCTGATTTTTATCTTTCCGATCTGGTGGGCGGATATGCCCGCCATCGTCAAAGGATTTGAAGACAAAGTTTTCCTAAAAACATTCGCCTACATCCCCACTGCCACAGGCCTGAAAGGCAACCTATCCCACATCAAAGAAGCACTGGTCATCAGCACGTCCACCGCCCCCACATGGTATCTGAAATGGTTTGGCGGCAACGGCATCGGCAAAGCGATGGTGGGACACACGCTCAAAGGCATCGGTATCGCCAAACGCCGTTGGCTCAACTTCGGCAATATGGACAAATCCACCGCCGAACAGCGGCAGGCGTTTTTGGCAGATTTGAGCCGAAGCGTGTAATCTTCAGGCGGTCTCTTACTTCACCGCCGAATTTCCGCCGTCCGCAAACAACGCCGTACCCGTTACAAAACTGCCCATTGGGCTGACGAGGAACAAAATCGCGGCGGCAATTTCTTCGGGTCGGGCGATGCGTTTGACCGCATGCAGCCCTTCCGCCCATGCCCGCTGCTGCGGGTCGGTAGTCATCATTTCCGTATCCGTACCGCCGGGAAGCAGGGCATTGGCGCGGATACCTTGGGCGGCATAATCGGCGGTGATGCCTTTTGCCAGAGCAGCAAGTGCGGCTTTGGCACAGCCGTAGGCGGTTTTGTTCGGCAGGGCACAACTGGTGCCGACAAAGCTGGACGTGAACACAATCGATCCACCGCCGCGTGCGAGCATAGCGGGAATTTGGCTGCGCGCGCCCAGAAAGGCAGCAGTCAGGTTTCCGTCCAGCGTTACCCGCCACTCTTCGGGCGAAAGTTCTGCCAAGGGTTTGTACGCTCCGATGATGCCCGCGTTGTTCACGGCGATATCCAAGCTGCCGAACTCTCGCTCTGCCGCATGGACGACGGCTTCGTGCGTTTCAGGCAGCACTGCGTCACCTGCCACGGCAACAGCCCGTCCGCCGCGTGCGCGTATCAGTGCGGCGGTTTCTTCCAGTTTGTCGGCACGGCGGGCGCATAAGACAACGTTTGCGCCGTGCTCCGCCAACAGCAGTGCAACCGCGCGACCGATACCCGACGACGCGCCGATAACGGCGGCGGTTTTGTTGTTCAAATTCAACAGGTTTGACATGATTTTTCCTTACATGTGCGGTTAAAGACGATGCAAGTTTAAGGAAGCCGCGATATAAAGACGACCCGATTATTGATGAATTTCAGACAGACAAACAATTTTTCCATCAACAATCGGGTCGTTTCTTGTCGGCTTTCAGGCTATCCTATCCCATACAACGACAGGATAATTTATGAACTTAAATCAAACCCGCCAATTCCTCCGCATTGCCCGCGCCATCGAATACCTTTACGACCATGCCGCCGAGCAGCCCGATTTGGCGCAAGTGGCGGCGGCAGTACACGTCAGTCCCGAACATTTGCAGCGCGAATTTTCCGCATGGGCGGGCATCAGCCCGAAAAAAATGCTGCAACACATCAGTATCAGCCGTGCCAAAGAAGCCCTGAAAAACAGCGAAAGCGTGGCGGAAGCGGCGCATTGCGGCGGACTGAGCGGCACGGGGCGGCTGCACGACTTATTTGTCGGCATCGAAAAAATGACTCCGGGTGAATACAAAAACGGCGGAGCAGGCCTGCAAATCCATTACAGCCTGATTCCCGGCCCCTTCGGCGACCTGTTGGCAGCAGCAACAGACAAAGGCATCTGCTTCATGCGTTTTTCAGACGACCCTTCCGCCGCCCTGAACGAATTGCGCGCTGAATATCCGAACGCCCGCCTCATCGGGCAGGAAACCGCGTTCCACCGCCAAGCCGCCGACATCTTCCGCACCCAGTGCGGCCGCATTACCCTGCACATCAAAGGCACGCCCTTCCAGCTCAAAGTCTGGCAGGCGCTGCTCGATATTCCCGCAGGCAGCCTGCAAAGCTACGGCACAGTGGCGCAGGCCGTCGGTTCGCCCAACGCCGCGCGCGCCGTAGGGACGGCCGTCGGACAGAATCCCGTTGCATTACTCATTCCCTGCCACCGCGTCATCCGCGAAAGCGGCATCATTGGCGGTTACCGCTGGCAACGCGGGCGCAAAATGGCGATATTGGCGCACGAATTGGGAGACGCTGATGACGCTTGACCTCTTCCCAGAAACCGCCAACCCGCACGCCAACCTCCTGCCCTACGACGGCATCGTCAGCAATTTCGGACGGATTTTCACCATCGCTGAAGCCGACCGTTATTTTGAAATTTTGCAGCGTGATATTCCCTGGCGGCACGACGAAGCCGTGATATTCGGCAAGCACATCATCACTGCCCGCGAAGTCGCGTGGTACGGAGACACGTCCTACAACTACGGCTATTCCGGCGCAAACCGCATCGCCCTGCCGTGGGATGGCGTCTTGCCCGAACTCAAAAACCGCGTGGAAGCCGCCATCGCCGACATCTGCCCCACCCGCTTCAACTCCTGCCTGCTCAACCGCTACAACAACGGCAACGAAGGCATGGCGTGGCACAGCGACGAAGGGCAGGGGCTGGTCAAAGACAGTGCCATCGCCTCCCTCAGCCTCGGCGCAACGCGCAAATTCGCCTTCAAACACAAAGAAAGCAAGGAAAAACGCGAAATGTGGCTGGAACACGGACAGCTCATTGTGATGCATGGCGAAACGCAGAAACACTGGCTGCACACTATCCTGAAAAGCACCCGCATCCAAGAGCCGCGGATTAATCTGACGTTTCGGGTGATGAAAGGATAAAAAGGGGCTGCTTTTTTCCATTTCAGACAGCCCCCGAAAGTCGTCTGAAAAACTGCTTGAAAATGTAGAACAGAGCCATAGGTCGTCTGAAACATTTTTCAGACGACCTACCGCACCCACATCATTCCCGTACACTCGCAATAGGGAGCCATCCATGTCCCAACAAACCCCGACATTCCCCGCCCCGCGCGACTGGCTGCTGCTTATCGGCGGCAGCACCTACAAATTCACGCTGACCGGTTTTTATCTGGTCGCGCTGGTCGCTATTTTGAAAAACCACGGTTACAGTCTGAACCAATTGAGCTGGATACATTTAATCGGCGGTATCGAAGCGGCGAAGGTGTTGTTTGCCGCGCTGATGGAGCGGCGGCCGGCGGGGCGGTTCGGGCGGTTTCGCGGCTGGCTGCTGGCGGCGACGCTGGGGCTTTCGGCAGTGTTCGGGCTGATGGCCTGCACCGACATCACGCAGAACTTCCCACTGCTTTTGACCTGCTGCGCTTTGCTCTCGGCAATGTCGGCGGTGTACGGCTGCGCTATGCTGGGCTTGTCGTGCATCGTTCTGCCGCACCGCGAACGCGGTTTCGGCGGCGTGATTCAGACGATGGCGGCGCGCGGCGGCAAAATGATCGGCGGCGCGCTGGTGTTGTGGCTGTATCAGGAATACGGGCAGACGGCGGCGGGCTTTATGCTGGCTTTCAGCCTGCTGATGTTGCTGCAACTCTTGTGCTACCGCGAACCGGAAAGCCCGACGGCGCAAGGCGGTTTGACGGCGTTGGCGGCGCGGCTGGTCTCCTTTTGGCGGCGGCCTGAAACGGGCTGGCGGTGGCTGGTTTTGCTGTTTGCCGTTGCCGCGCCGTATGCGTTTGCGGCGGCGACTTTTGTGCCCAAGCTGGCGGATTTAGGCTTCACCCCGAAACAGACGGGCGGGATTCTGGCGGTGGGCATTCCTGTTGCCTGCCTGATTGTTACGCCGCTGTCGGGCTGGTTTTCGCGCAATTATCCGCGCCGCAAACTCGTGTTCCTGCTCTACGCACTGCAACTGCCGCTTTTAGCGTCCATGACCGCCATCGACGCGCTCGCCCGTGTCCACCCTTGGCTGCCGCCCGCGCAAATCATCGCCCTGAGCCTGAGCTACACGCTGCTGCTGCCGGTGATACTGGCGTTGGTGATGGACAAATCCGACCGCGCCACCGCCGCACTCGACAGCAGCCTGCAATTTTCCGTGGTTCTGCTCGGCAGTTACGCGGCGGGTTTCGCCGCCCTACGACTGGCAAAGGTGGTCGGCTATGCCGATGCGTATTGGGCGGCGGTGGGTCTGGCCGTATTGGCGGGCGGGCTACTGTATGCGTGCCGAGGCTTGTTTGATTCAGACGAGCCGTCATGAAAACCCCGTACCTTCGTATTTGAAGTGTAACGGTTTCCCGAATAAAAACAGAACACATCATCTACAACCCTTCTGAACGATACCCCTTTTCAGACGACGTTTCCTTTTAAATCGAAATAGAACTTTTCAGCGGTTGCATTGCCTATTATGTTTTACCGTTCAAAATGACAGACCATTTCAAAAGGAACATATTAATGTCAGAAACTGTTACCTACGACCCTTCCCGCTACGGTGCCAAAGCCGCATACACGACTTATGAAGCCGATCAGGGTACACTCTCAGCAGGTGCAACAGTCAAAAAAGCCTCTTCCACACACTCCACTGCCCACGAAGCCAGCAAACAGTCTTACGTTGACCTGCCGGCCAATGCCGCCGTTTCGTTTACAGCAAAGGCGGATGCGGATGCCGCCACCCTCCGCTATACCGTTCCCGACGGGGCAACCGGCAAAGTTGAAATTCAAGTAAACGGCAAACCCGTAGCCAACCTTGATTTATCATCAAAACACAACTGGCAGTATTTGGAAAATTATGAACACCACAAAGGCGAAGACATCAAAATCCACGATACGCCCGCTGCCGACCGTGTCGCCCGCTTCCAGTTCGACGAAGCGGGTACGCTGTTGAAAAATACATCCATCCAAAGCGGCGACACCGTGACCATCGTCAACCAATCAGGCAACACCCCAGTCGGTATCGACTTCGTTGAATTGGAAAAAGCCCCTGCTGCGATCAAACAGCCCACAAACAGCGTCAGCATTACCGATTTCGGCGCAAAAGCAAACGACGGAATCGATGATTCGAAAGCCTTGACGGCGGCAATCGAATCGGCAAAAACCTCCGGAAAATCCGTTTACATTCCCGAAGGGCAGTTTGATTTCGACCACCAGCTCCACATCTATGCCCCTAAAGGAATCAGCATCGGCGGTGCCGGCAGGTGGCATACCAAACTGCATTTCACGAGCGAGGAACCGCCCGTTTTTGAAAACGGTACAGTGAAAAAAGGCGGCGGCATCGTATTTGAACACGGCAGCAACAATATTGATTTCGGCAATCTGTCGATGGATTCAAATTTGACATCCCGTTTTCACCAACAAGCCAACTACAAAGGCATTTCCGGCACTTTGGGCAAAGGCTCGTCCATCCACGACATCGCCATTGAGCATTTTGAAGTAGGCATCTGGACCGGCGATTACGCCAAAGTGGACAATGAACACCCACTGCACTACACAGACGGACTGACCGTCTCCAACGCCCTCATCCGGAACAATCTCGCAGACGGCATTAATTTTGCACAGGGAACCAGCCATTCGACCGTCATCAATTCCAATATCCGAGGCAACGGCGACGACGGTCTGGCGACATGGTCGAGCATTGCAGACCAAACAGAATCCAAAGTAGCCGAAAACAACCGTTTTCTGAACAACACCGTCGAACTCGGCTGGCGCGCGGCAGGCATCGGCATCTTCGGCGGCGCCGGACATGAAGTAGCCGGCAACCTGATTCGCGACAACGCCGCATGGTCGGGCATACGCCTCAACACCGTTTTCCAAGGACACAATTTTGACCTGAACAAAAAAGGTATTTCGGTTCGGGACAATCTGTTAATCGGCAACGGCACCCGAACCGACACATACGGACGCGAAAAAGGCTCTATCGACTTTGAAGAAGAGCATGGCGCAATCAAAAACGTCAAAGTCGAAAACAACATCATCGCCGACAACCTGTCCGACACAGCCATTACTCAGACATTGCCGATTTCAAACGGCAAAGGCATCGCCCTATCCGGCAACAACATCATCGGAAATGCGACGGTTTCTGCCCCGTCCGCCGTTGATCATCCAGAAAAAGTTACCTCCATTACCCGTCAGGAACTCAGCAATATTCCCGATCAAAATTACTATTACGCCAACGAAGCCGCCGGCTTCAAATCCGTCAGCGTGACCTATATTACAGGCACGGCAGGCAACAACAGCATCAAAGGCACAGACGGCATAGACCATATTGACGGCAAAAGCGGCGATGACAGCATTTATGCCGGCGGCGGCAACGATACCGTATTCGTCAGCGGTGGAACCAACTTCATCAGTGGCGGCGATGGCGACGATATCGTCCGAGGCGACGACGGCAGAGATACCGTCAATGGAGATTCGGGAAACGATGTGATTTTCGGCAACGGCGGAGACGACCATCTCAATGGCGGGGCGGGCAATGATACGTTGTTCGGCGGCGAAAACAACGATGTCTTTTATGGCGAGTCGGGCAAAGACGTACTGTATGGCGGCTCCGGCGACGACTTACTGTTTGGCGGTTTAGACGACGATATCCTGTATGGCGGCGCAGGGAATGATACCTATGTCTTCTGCTTCGGAGAGGGACACGACACCATTTCCGACAATCACGGCAACAACGCCCTCCAATTCGGACAAGGCATCGCCGTCAAAGATTTGCATATCAATGCAAGCACCGACGCAAGCGGGGCAATCGATTGGGAAATCACCATTGCCAACTCAGGCGGCAAAATCACCATCGACAACCAATATCTCAAAGGCAGCAACACCGCTTCTGTCGGAGAATTCCGATTTGACGAAGGGACATTTACCGTAGAAACCCTGCTGGACAAACTGTCGGCAAGCGGTCAAACCGGCGGATTTGAAACGGTCAACAACGGAGTCGGCAGCTTTAGCTACACCGCCGATACGGAAAACGTGCAGCACTACGATGCCGTAACGCAACCGGTAATTTTATAGCGGCCTGATGGAAATTCAGAACCGGCGTGGTTTGGTTCTGACTTCCACGCCAACCCCGCAGGATATTAGGCTGCTGTAACTGTATGGCGAAGTCAGGCTGAAATGTTCACGCTGTCCGCACAAACAAGAGGTCGTCTGAACCGGTTTTCAGACGACCTCTCTCAATTTTTGGCACAAAATATCTTTTTTTACACATTTTAATTTAAATCATTTCCCAAATCATAGCCATTTGAAGAATTCACGCCAAAAGCTTATCGTTCTACGCACCATCTATGCGTTATTTTCCGCCGCGTCCGCCATCCAGTATTATCCCCGACTACGCTTTGTTACAATTCAGCCAATTTTATTTCTCGACATATCCCGCTATGAGTCATTCATCCTCTTGGTCTTCCAAAATCGGTTTCGTCCTTGCCGCGGCAGGCTCTGCCATCGGTTTGGGCGCGATTTGGAAATTCCCTTATACCGCCGGTACGAACGGCGGGGCAATTTTTGTCCTTCTGTTTGTCATCTTCACGATTATCGTGGCGTTGCCGGTACAGCTTGCCGAGTTTTATATCGGGCGCACAGGCGGTAAAAACGCCATCGATTCGTTCAAAACCCTGCGTCCCGGCTCGCTTTGGCCTTGGGTCGGCAGGATCGGTGTGGCTGCGTGCTTCATTTTATTGTCGTTTTACAGCGTAGTCGGCGGCTGGGTTTTGAATTATGTCGTACACAGCTTCACCGGCGAAATTGCCCCAAACGTTGATTTTGGCGCCCTATTCGAAAAAACAATTTCCAATCCGACAAGTTCGATTCTTTATCAAGGGCTGTTCATGCTGATTACCATTTGGGTGGTCAAAGGCGGAATCTCTGACGGCATTGAAAAAGCAAACCGCTATCTGATGCCTGCTTTGTTTATTTTGTTTATCGTTTTGGCAATCCGCTCGCTGACCTTGCCCGGCGCGATGGAAGGCGTCAGTTTTTTATTGAAACCGGATTGGTCGAAAATCAAATCGGAAACGATGCTGACCGCGCTGGGTCAGGCTTTCTTTGCGTTGAGTATCGGCGTATCGGCAATGATCACCTACGCCTCGTATTTGGGTAAAGATCAGGATATGTTCCGCTCGGGCAATATCATTATGTGGATGAACCTGCTGGTATCGCTGCTGGCAGGTCTGGTCATCTTTCCGGCGGTATTCGCATTGGGTGCCACACCCAGCCAAGGTCCCGGTCTGATTTTCGTGGTCTTGCCTGCCGTATTCATGAAAATTCCGTCCGGCAACTATCTGTTTGCCGTGTTCATGATGCTGGTTGTCTTTGCCACGCTGACTTCAGCATTTTCCATGCTGGAAACCGTCATTGCGGCAACCATCCGCCAAGATGAACGCAAACGCAGCCGGCACACCTGGGCCATCGGAATTGCCATCTTTATTGTCGGCATCCCTTCTGCCCTATCCTTCGGCGTATGGAGCGATGTGCTTATTTTCAATAAATCTATTTTTGATTTATGGGACTACATTATTACTGCCATCATTATGCCGCTATGCGCATTAAGCATCTCCATCTTTACCGGCTGGATTCAAGACAGGCAGTCCGTTTTGACCCATGCCGGCATGGGCAGTACCGTACCGAAAACGCTTTTATATCTGTGGCTGGGCGCGTTGCGCTACATCGCTCCGATTGCCATTATCGTGGTCTTCATTAATTCTCTTCAAATCATCTGATTTGCCACTATTTTTGGCAAATAAAAAAGGACGGAATGCAAACCGTCCTTTTTTATGACTCATCACCTTATCCCTCATCCTCAAACAAAAAACCGCTCTGCGCCTCTACACCGACTTCGGGCGCTGCCATGGCATCAAGCTGGCGGTTGCGGATTTTGGTTTTCCTCATACTGAGAAGACGCATGACCTGATGCTTTTGATCATCGGTCATTTTTTGCCAATACAGCCTTTCTTCACGGCTGCGCAGGCAGCCTTTGCAATAGCCTTTGGCATTGGCTTCACAGACGCCGATACAGGGGCTGGGGATGGGGAAAAAATCAGGTTGTTCCATATTTTTAAAGCGTTTGAGACAAAAGACCGGACAAACCAAAATTGCAGACTGCTTTCGCTTCCGTCTGAACACGATCAGTGCATCCGGCAGGATTCCTACCAATATCCAAGTGAGTTGGTCATTTCAATAAGTTTATATCTGCCACCCTAGGCATAAAAACCCTAAGAGAAACCATAAATATATCGCAGAAGAAATCAGTATCTTCCCTATCCTCAGATTTTTCCAATACAACCCAAGTGAAAGCACCGCAAAAATCAAAGGAAGTCCAATATAAATATAATATTTCAGCCGACCTAATTCACTGAATACGTTTATAGCAGAGTAGAAACCGACAAATCCACCTAACCAAAAAATAATTATTGTCGGACCTAAGAGACCGGCCGTTATTAAATGAGGGAAGAGTAAGATTTTTATCCATTCTTTATGTTTAATGTTCATTTTATATCCTGATACTGCGATGGTATCGTGTCGCTTCAAATAGAGGGGGAGCCATGTTTTATAGTGGATTAAAATTGCAATGATACGGCGTTGCCAACGCCCTTATGTACTACCCGTACACGGCGGGCGTTGCCGCCTTGTCTCATTTTTATTTTAATCCACTATACTAAATAACTAAAATTCCTCTATATTTTGATTTTCAGACGACCTATGCCCTGCCCTGACTATCTGCATTTTACGACTAAATCAGTTGACGCAAAGACGGATTGTTGTATTTGATATCGGCAATCATTCGGTCGTATTGGTGCATTCTACGGAGCGAGCGGGTAATCAGATAAACCGAGAAAACAATCAAGCTGATGTTCATCAGGCTGACCAACGCAAGCAAGGGCCAGACATCGACAACCTCATACCATTTCGATGTCGCAATCAGCGCGCTGAAAATAGACAACGGCAACGCAAAAACAGCAATACCCGTGCGCATGACAGCGAGTGCCGTGCGTTTTTCGACAAGGAGAAGCTGCACTTGATTGATGCTGAGGATATCGTTTTGCTGTTCGGTAATCATAGGGCGCATCTAGAACAAATTGACTTGAATCACGGCAAACCGGCAAATATGGTTTTATGTTACCCGAAAGTATTGAAAATAAAAACAAAGGTCGTCTGAAAATTTTCAGACGACCTTTGCTATTCCTCTTTACACCGTTTGCGAATATTGGGCTTTGGTTTCCCTGTGGCGCAGGTGGTAGTCGAACACCATGGCGATATTGCGTATCAGGAAGCGGCCTTTGGGGGTAACGGTCAGTCCGTGCGGTTTCAGGCGGACGAGTCCGAGGGAGGCGAGTTGTTCCAAGTCGGCAAGTTCGTCTTTGAAATAGCGGTCGAACGGGATACCGAACACGCTTTCGTAGATTCGGTAATCCAAGGAGAAACGGCACATCAAATCTTGGATGATATTGCGGCGCAAAAGGTCGTCCTGATTGAGCTGGTAGCCGCGCATGATGGGCAGGTGTCCGGCATCGAGCGCGGCATAGTAGGCGTCGATGTCGCGTTCGTTTTGGGAGTAGGTGCTGCCGATTTTGCCGATGGAGGATACGCCGATGGCAACTAAATCGCAGTCCGCGTAGGTCGAGTAGCCTTGGAAGTTGCGCTGGAGGAAGCCTTCTTTGAGGGCGATGGAGAGTTCGTCATCGGGTTTGGCGAAGTGGTCCATACCGATGAAGACATAGCCGCGTTCGGTCAGGGTTTGGACGCAGTATTGCAGCATATCGAGTTTTTCTTCGCTGCCGGGAACGGCTTCGGTATCGATACGGCGTTGCGGCTTGAAGATATGCGGCAGGTGGGCATAGTGATAAAGGGCAAGGCGGTCGGGATCGAGCGACAAGACAGTGTCGATGGTGGTTTTAATGCTTTCGGCGGTTTGATGCGGCAGACCGTAAATCAAATCGACGCTGACGGATTTGAATCCGGCTTCGCGGGCGGCATCGATGACTTCTTTGGTTTCGTCGTAGCTTTGGATGCGGTTGACTGCTGCCTGCACTTTGGGATCAAAGTCCTGAATGCCGACGCTCATGCGGTTGAAACCGAGCCTGCCGAGCATGAGGACAGTTTCGCGGCTGACTTTGCGCGGGTCGATTTCGATGGAGTATTCGCCGCCGGGGATAAGTTGGAAATGTTTGCGTATCATGCGGAATACGCGTTCGATTTGGTCGTCGCTCAAGAAAGTCGGCGTACCGCCGCCGAAGTGCAGTTGCGCGAGCTGATGCCGTCCGCCCAGATGCGGGGCGAGCAGCTCCATTTCTTTTTCAAGGTATTCGATGTAGGCATCGGCGCGGCTTTTGTCTTTGGTGATGATTTTATTGCAGCCGCAGTAGTAACAGATGGTGTTGCAGAAGGGGATGTGGATATAAAGCGAAAGGGGCTTGTTCAAAGCCCCCATACCGCGCTGATTCAAGGCATTGATATATTCGGCTTCGCGAAATCCGTCATGAAAACGGTCGGCTGTGGGGTAGGAAGTGTAGCGCGGACCGCTGGAAGGAAGGCTGGCGATGAGTTCGCGATCGAACTCAGGCTTGTCATTGTTTCTATTGTGATTATTTTGTATCGGTATTACTTTCATGGCGTGTGCGTGATTAGAGTAATGATGTTAGGCAATTTTCGGATAGTTTGGTAGAATGCCACAGTATGATAAACCTGTCTTGATATGTGTCAATAACTTACGTAATCATGACAGGATAAAAACCTTAATTTTAAGGGTGTTTTATGACCACACACAATGCTATGCATCAGATGAAAACCCTGTGTTCTTCCTGTTCGCTGCGTGAACTCTGCCTGCCTGTCGGGCTTTTGCCCAATGAGTTTGCACAATTGGACGCGGTCATCCGACAGAGCCGCCGCTTGAAGAAGGGTGAATATCTGTTCCGCACCGGTGAGCCTTTCGCGTCGCTGTTTGCCATCCGTGCCGGTTTTTTCAAAACCACGGTTGCCAGTCAGGACGGTCGCGATCAGGTTACCGGCTTTTTTATGTCCGGCGAACTCATCGGCATGGACGGCATTTGCTCCCATGTCCACAGCTGCGACGCGGTGGCTTTGGAAGACAGCGAAGTGTGTGAGCTGCCCTTTACCCACATCGAAGAACTGGGACACAACATCCCCAGCCTGAGAAGCCATTTTTTCAGATTGATGAGCCGCGAAATCGTACGCGACCAAGGCGTGATGCTGCTTTTGGGCAATATGCGCGCCGAAGAACGTCTGGCGGCGTTTTTGCTTAACCTGTCCCAACGCCTTTACTCGCGCGGATTTGCCGCCAACGATTTCATCCTGCGGATGTCGCGCGAAGAAATCGGCAGCTATTTGGGGCTGAAACTGGAAACCGTCAGCCGCACGCTGTCCAAGTTCCACCACGAAGGCTTGATTTCGGTCGAACACAAACACATCAAAATCCTCGACTCGCAAGCCCTCAAAAAAATGGTGTCCGGCTGTTCGCACGCCATCTGATGGATACCGAGACCATTTTCAAACAGAACCCAAGGTCGTCTGAAAAAATTTCAGACGACCTTCTTCATAAAATCCAATTATGAAACACAAGAAAAAACTCATTGCCTTGACCGCTGTCTGCGCCCTGCTCGCCTACTGGCTTTATCCCGACCAACATCCCGTTTACCCCGCAAGCGACCATTACGACCCGAAAACGCAAACCTTCTTCAACCCCGAACCGCAGCAGAAACCGACCGGCCTGACCGGCGCATTTTGGAAGATCCTGACCGACCCGCAGGCAACGCGCCCGCCCAAACCTCTGCCTACCGTCAAGCCCGATTGGCAAACCTTCCTCGCCGCACCCGAAGGAAAAAGCCGCTTCGTCTGGTTCGGACATTCCACCCTATTGATGCGGATCGGCGGGCAAACCGTCATTACCGACCCCGTTTTCGGCAATTCCGTCTCCCCCATCCCCATCACCATGAAACGCTTCCAACCTGCCCCCGCAGAAATCGACGAACTGCCGCCCGTCGATGTCATCTTGATTTCACACAGCCACTATGATCACCTCGAAAAAGACAGCGTGCAGGCACTCAATTCAAAAGGCAACAGCCATTTCATCGTCTCACTCGGCATGGGCGTACTGCTGAAAAAATGGGGCGTGCCGCAAGAGCGCATTACCGAACTCGATTGGTGGCAAAGTACCGAACGCAACGGCATCCGCTACACCGCACTACCTGCCCGCCACGATTCATCCCGAACCCTGACCGACCACAACCAAGCCCTGTGGTCCAGCTTTGCCATCGAACACGGCAGCGAAAAATTCTATTTTCACGGCGACTCGGCACAAGGCAGCCATTTCGACAAAATCGCCGAAAAATTCAACGGGTTCGATATCGCGTTCATCGAAAACGGGCAATACAGCGAACATTGGCCCAACAATCACCTCTTCCCCGAGCAAACCGCCCGCTATGCCGCACAGCTTGCTCCCAAACGCTTCATGCCCATCCACTGGGGCGCCTATGCCATGGCACTGCACGCTTGGAACGAACCCCTGCTGCAAAGCATCCCGCTGGCACGCAGTTTGGGCGTGAATCCGTTGACCCCGCTGATGGGGCAAGTCTTTGATGCCGATACCGCCACGCAAGACTGGTTTGCCGAACCTTTACAATAAAGCTGCCCAGGGGTCGTCTGAAAACAGATACAGCACATTCCATCAGGGCATAAATATAGTGGATTAACTTTAAACCAGTACGGAGTTGCCTCGCCTTAGCTCAAAGAGAACGATTCTCTAAGGTGCTGAAGCACCAAGT
>CALDNV010000084.1:0-13947 GCA_937914605.1 uncultured Neisseria sp. | reverse complement strand
GCCGTCTATCACGACAATAAGCAGTTCATCGCCCAAGTCCTCATCGGTATAAGGGATATTTAAGGGATATTTTTGTTCTCTTGGTCTTTTTTCCAAAAGACTGTAAAGTAGCCTTCTTTTTTGGGTGTTTTCTTTGCCAAACGGCATCTTTTATATTTTTGATCACACTTTGTCTTAATCAAAATGCTTTCATAGTCTTCATTCCATTTTTCCTTTATCAGATCAAAGTCACCATAATACCTATGAAGAATGTCTGTCATTTTCATTGTTTTATTCTCTTGTCTTTAGAGATGTCGGTTGCATTAGCCAAAGGTCGTCTGAAAGCCTAAATCTGTCTTTCAGACGACCTTTTGGCAAACTGTTAATGCGTCATTACTTGCTGCAAGAACTGTTTGGCGCGTTCATGTTTCGGATTGGTAAAGAACTCTTCCGGCGTTTCGTTTTCCAAAATCTGCCCTTTATCCACAAAAATAATGCGGTCGGCCACTTCGCGCGCAAAGCCCATTTCATGCGTGACACACATCATGGTCATGCCGCTTTCCGCCAAGTCCTGCATCACTTTCAACACCTCGCCGACCATTTCCGGGTCGAGCGCGGAAGTCGGTTCGTCAAACAGCATCACGCGCGGCTCCATCGCCAGCCCGCGCGCAATCGCCACGCGCTGCTGCTGCCCGCCGGAAAGCTGGCTGGGGAAAGCGTCTTTTTTATGCGCCAAACCCACGCGTTCCAACAGCTCCATCGCCTTTTCCTCAGCCTGTTCGCGGCTTTGTTTTTTCACCTTCATCGGCGACAGGATGATGTTTTCCAATACGGTCAGATGCGGATACAGATTGAAGCCTTGAAACACAAAACCCACTTCCTCACGCACCTTGTTCAAATCCGTCTGCGGATCGGCAACATTGATACCGTCCACCCAAATCTCGCCGCTCTCAATGCTTTCAAGCTGGTTGACGGTACGGATGAGCGTCGATTTGCCGCTGCCCGAAGGTCCGCAAACCACCACCACTTCACCCTGCTTCACTTCCAGATTGACGCCGTTGATGACGTGCAGGTCTTTGAAATGTTTATGTACGTTTTTGAATTTAATCATGTTGTTTCCAGATGTTTTCAGACGACCTTACGGACGAGATAATTGCTCAGTTCCACATATTTCTCCGGCGCGATATGTTCGGCACGGTCTTGCGGGCTGATGCCGACTGCCTGCAAATCTTCGTCGCCGGCAAGCTCTTTCAGATTGTTGCGTATGGTTTTGCGGCGTTGGTGGAAGGCAAGCTTCACCAGTTTGGCGAAATGCTCGAAATCGTCCGCCTTGCCGATGCGGTGTTTCACCGGAATCATACGCACTACTGCCGAATCCACTTTCGGCGCGGGATCGAACGATTCGGGCGGCACGTCAATCAGCAGCTCCATATCGAAAAAATATTGCAGCATCACGCCCAAGCGGCCGTAGTCGTTGCTTTTCGGCGCGGCAACCATGCGCTCGACCACTTCCTTTTGCAGCATAAAGTGCATATCGACGACATCGTCCGCCACTTCCGCTAGCTTGAACAAAAGCGGTGTGGAAATGTTGTACGGCAGGTTGCCGACGATTTTCTTTTTGCCCGCGATGCCGTTGAAATCAAACTGCAATACATCGCCTTCATGAATCACAAGCTTATCCGCAAACGGCAGCGTTTTCAGACGACGTACGATGTCGCGGTCGATTTCGATAACGTGTAGACGATTCAGCTTCTTCGCCAAAGGCTCGGTAATCGCCGCCAAGCCCGGTCCGATTTCAATCACCACATCATCGGCCTGCGGGCGCACGGCGTTGACAATATCGGCAATAATGCGCGTGTCCTGCAAAAAATTCTGCCCGAAGCGTTTCCGGGCCTTATGTTCTTTCATCGCGTCTCTTCAAACTGTCGATCATTATAATAAGTGCGTATTGTAACTGAAAAACAAAGTCCTGTTCAGACCCGCAACCCAAGCAGCCGCCCTACGCCAATCGGGATTTCAAACCGTCCCGCAATGCAGTAATATCCCGTCCATCCTACACAGCTCGTCTGAAAACCCGCAAGGAGCAATTTCATGCAGATGAATTGGAAAAATCTACTCTCCACACAACGTTTCCGCACGAAAAACGGCGAAATCATCCCGACCGTCACGCCTTCCACCCAAGAAGGTGCCGACGCTTTGCGCACCGACTTCCATATCGACTACGACCGCGTCGTATTCTCCGGCGCATTCCGCAGATTGGGACGTAAAACCCAAGTCCACCCTCTAGCCGAACACGACCTGACCCACAACCGCCTCACACACAGCGTCGAAGTCGCCAGCGTCGGGCGCAGTATCGGCAACCGCGTAGGCGTGATGCTGCAGGCAGGCGGCTTTTTACCGGAAAACAATACGCCGAGCGATATCGGCGCCGTCGTCCAAGTCGCCTGCCTTGCGCACGACCTAGGCAACCCGCCGTTCGGACACACCGGAGAAGACGCATTGCGCGACTGGTTCCGCAATCCTAAAAACCAGCCGTTTTTACAGACATTAAACGACGCCGAACGCAACGACATCCAAACCTATGAAGGCAATGCCCACAGCCTGCGCATCACGGCAAGTTTGGAAATGTATCCCGACGCAGGCGGCATGCGCCTGACGTCCGCCGCCATAGGCGCACTGCTGAAATACCCTTGGACCACGCAACACCCCAACGGAAGAAAAAAATTCAATATTTACCAAACCGAATTACCCTTCATCCGCCGCGTTGCCGACGAATTGGGGCTGATTGAATCAGGCAAAGACTGCTGGGTACGCCATCCCCTTTCCTACCTGATGGAAGCAGCCGACGACATCTGCTACGCCCTCTTAGACTTGGAAGACGCGGTCGAACTGGATTTGCTGAGCGACGCTGAAATCGAAAGCGTATTATCCGAACTCACTTTTGAAGAAAGCACTTGGCACGCGCAATCCAGCCGCCAGCGTTGCGCCATGTTGCGCGGCATCGCCATCGGCAAAGCGATAGAAGACGTCGCCCAAACCTTCATGATGCACCAATCCGACCTGCTAAACGGCAACTTCAAAGGCAAAGACCTGTTGGCGTTGTGCAGCCCGCAGGTTCAAAACACCTTGGAAAAAGCGAAAGAACTTGCCCGCACGCGCATTTTCCGCCACCGCACCAAACTCATGACCGAAATCGCCACTTTCCCGTGTCTCGGTTCCATTTTGGATTTATTGGTTCCCGCCGCATACGCCATGATTGCGCAAAAACAGGTCGATGTGCGCCAATCCCTCGCGCTTGATCTGTTAAAAAACCACGACCCCATCCAAGAAACCGACAGTCTGTATCGCGCCTACATGAAAATCTTAGATTTCGTTGGCGGTATGACAGACAACGCCGCCGCAAAAATGGCGCAAGATTTATCGGGAGTAGGCATTTTACGATAATTAATATCCTTTATTTTCATATTGTTATTTTATTATAAATATTTTTATCCAGAAAATACTGGACAGCCACCGACAGCTTGTATATTATTCGGTCTTCTTGATTCACGACGCAGTCGCGAAGTGATGAAAATGCACCCGTAGCTCAGTTGGATAGAGTATCTGGCTACGAACCAGAGGGTCGGGCGTTCGAATCGCTCCGGGTGCGCCAATAGAAAATTTCTGCGCCCATCGTCTAGCGGTTAGGACATCGCCCTTTCACGGCGGTAACCGGGGTTCGATTCCCCGTGGGCGTGCCAAATTCTGAAAGCACAGTCTAATTAAACTGTGCTTTTTCTTTATCACTCAAATCATTACAAACAGAGTGAACCCACTTTAAAATCAAAAAGTTAAGCCACCATACAACCCGCCCACCACGAAACCAACATAAGCAAAGGTCGTCTGAAAACCCCAATTCAAGGTTTTCAGACGACCTTTCACTTCAAAACATCAAACCATTAGTTCGAACCGACTTTAATCTTCTGCCACAGATTAACCGACAGTTTCTTCGCATCCGAACTCATTTGCGGCATCACAAAACCGTCTTTCATATCCTGAGCATTCGGGAAGATGGAGCGGGTGTTAACCAACTCGGCAGGCATTTTCTCGCGTGCCGGTTTGCTTGCAGGCGCGAAGGTAACGGCAATGCCGTTTTTCGCAGCCACTTCGGGATCAAGCGTGTAGTTGATGTATTTATGGGCATTGGCGATGTTTTTCGCATCGGCGGGAATCAGCCAAGATTCAATCCAGAAGCCCATACCCTTCGGCGTCAAAACTTCAATGCCGACGTTGTTTTTCACTTCTTCGGAACGGGCTTTCGCCAAGTTCAAGTCGCCGCCGTTACCGGCCGCAAGACAGATGTCGCCGCGCGCCAGTTCGTCAATGATAGACGGGCTGAAACGTTTTACATCAGGACGGATGGCTTTCAGCACTTCCGCCGCTGCTTTCAAATCGTCAGGATTTGTGCCTTTGGGGTCTTTACCCAAGTAGTTCAGCAAAATCGGGAACATTTCGCTCGGCGTATCCCACAAGGCGATACCGCATGATTTCAGCTTATTGGTGTATTCAGGCTTGAACAGCAAATCCCAACCGTTTTCAGGCAGCTTGCCGCCCAAAAGCTCTTTGCCCTTCGCCGTAATTGCCAAAGTGTTGACGCCGGAGAAATAAGGAACGGCATACTGGTTGCCCGGGTCGGCAGTTTCCAGCATTTTCAACAACTCGGGATCGATGTTTTTATAATTGGGAATCAGGTCTTTATTGATTTTTTGATAGGCACCCGCTTCGATTTGGCGGGGCAGGAAGGCAATACCGGGAACGACCAAGTCATAGCCGGATTTACCGGTCAGCATTTTGGCTTCGAGGGTTTCGTTGTTTTCGTAAAGGTCGTAGGTCAGCTTCAGCTTATTGGCTTTTTTGAAGTCTTCAACGGTACTCTCGTCAACGTAGTTCGACCAGTTGTAGATGTTCAAAGTATCGGTGACGGCTGCTTCGGCATTGGCAGCAGGCGCGCTGCCTGCTTGAGGTTGCTCGGTTTTTTTCTCGCCACCGCCGCAAGCGGCCAGCGATAATGCCGCCAATACGGCTAATACGGATTTTTTCATACGGGCAGATTCCTGATGAAAGATTGTTAACGGAAAATGAACACTCTGCACCCCATCAATACCCCGGCGCAAAGCGGGGCTATTGTAATGGAAGTAGGTGAGAACTCAAAGCAATATCTGACTGATTTTTATTGAAATAAGGCACGATTTCTTAGGCTCAGGAAAACGGCGTTGCACAAGATGTCGTTTTTGGGCAAAATACGGGCGATTTGCGCGCGCGAACAGAGAAAATACTTGCACATAGAGGAATCTGTCTTTAAAATTGCGCGTTTACAGAATTTATTTTTTCAGGAGATATTCAATATGGCAAACAGCGCACAAGCCCGCAAACGTGCCCGCCAATCGGTTAAACAACGCGCCCACAACGCCAGCCTGCGTACTGCATTCCGTACCGCGGTGAAAAAAGTGTTGAAAGCAGTTGAAGCCGGCGACAAAGCTGCTGCTCAAGCAGTTTACCAAGAGTCCGTTAAAGTCATCGACCGTATCGCTGACAAAGGCGTATTCCACAAAAACAAAGCAGCCCGCCATAAGAGCCGTCTGTCTGCCAAAGTAAAAGCATTGGCTTAATCTTTTTCGCCCATCGCCTTGGCGTGTTATCGCGTCGGGACAGGCAAGCAGATAACGATGCCCCTGAGGTCTTAACCTTTCAGGGGCATTGCCGTATGTGATGCAAGTTGATGTAAACTTTTCAGACGACCCGCCGTAAAGCAGGTGCAAGGCGGTAAAATGCGGTTTAATCTGTTTTTCAAACGATTAATCCCGATTTTCAGGCAAAAGGTCGTCTGAAAACACCCAATCGGCAATCCCATGAATGAAATGATGAACAAGATGTTGAAACACAATTTGGCGCAAAGCGATGCCCTAAAGAACAAAAAAACGTCATTATCCAAATGCCGGCGCGCTTTGATGCTTATCCTTATCGGCGGAACAGCCGCTCCTGTCGCCTACGCCGACACGGCTTTGCAATGCACCTCTATTCAAGACAATGCTACCCGTTTGGCGTGTTACGACAGCATTTACTCGGCACAACTGCCACCGCAAGCACCGCTGCCCGTCATTCGCGAAGAAGCCGCCAAAGCACCAGTCGATTTGCCCAAAACCATCAGCACCAGCCGTGAGAAAAAGGCGGCGACGATTGTGTTTGACGAAAATAAAGAGCAATCCACCCTTTCGGAAGACAATCTACGCACCGCAGCCGATGCCTACACGCCACTGAGCCTGATGTACGATTTGGACAAAAACGACTCGCGCGGCTTGCTAAGCGTGCGCGAGCACAATCCCATGTACCTGATGCCCGCATGGTACAACAGCTCGCCCAACCTGCATCCCCACTCCCCTTCGCGCGGCACGACCAATCAGGAAAAATTCAGCGAACAGAAACACATAGAAACCAAACTGCAAGTTTCGTTCAAAAGCAAAATCGCCGAAGATTTATTTAAAACCCGCGCGGATTTGTGGTTCGGCTACACCCAAAAATCCGATTGGCAGATTTACAACCAAGGCAGAAAATCCGCACCGTTCCGCAACACCGATTACGAACCCGAAATCTTCCTGACCCAACCCGTGAAGGCAGATTTGCCGCTCGGCGGCAAACTGCGGATGGTCGGCGCAGGCTTCGTCCACCAATCCAACGGACAAAGCCGACCCGAATCCCGCTCATGGAACCGCGTTTACGCATTGGCGGGGATGGAATGGGGCAAACTGACCGTCATCCCGCGCGTGTGGATGCGCGCATTCGATCAGACCGGTGAAAACAACGACAATCCCGACATTACCGACTATATGGGTTATGGCGATTTGAAGCTGCAATACCGTCTGAACGACAAACAAAATATTTCGTCCCTGCTGCGCTACAATCCCAAAACCGGACACGGCGCGGTTGAAGCCGCCTATACCTTCCCGATTAAAGGCAAACTCAAAGGCGTCGTGCGCGGCTTTCACGGCTACGGTGAAAGCCTGATTGATTACAACCACAAACAAAACGGCATCGGTATCGGACTGATGTTCAACGACTGGGACGGAATTTGACACCCAACCCCGTTTTCAGACGACCTTTTACACCATGTTGTACACAGGTCGTCTGAAAGCAAAACAAACACCCTTCCCATATTAAAAACACTCGTTTCCTATCGCCCAAACGCGTATAATGCAACGTTTGGGCGATATTTGTCGGAATGACACAGAAGATGACAGAACAAACGGCCGAAGGCGGAAAAGTTGCCAAGGCATTAAAAAAATATCTGATTACAGGCATGCTGGTGTGGCTACCGATAGCCGTAACCATTTGGGCGGTCAGCTATATCATATCTGCCGCAGACCGGCTGATCAGTCTGCTGCCCGAGCAATGGCAGCCTCAATATTTCTGGGGATTCAACATTCCCGGCTTGGGCATTATTGCCGCCATTGTTGTTTTGTTTCTGACCGGCGTGTTCGCCGCCAACGTTTTGGGGCGTCAAATCCTCGCCGCATGGGACAGCTTATTGGGACGGATTCCAGTCGTCAAATCTATCTATTCCAGCGTCAAAAAAGTATCCGAGTCCCTGCTTTCCGACAGCAGCCGCTCGTTCAGAACGCCCGTGTTGGTTCCGTTCCCGCAGCCCAATATTTGGACGATTGCCTTTGTTTCAGGGCATATTCCCGACAAACTTAAAGGCAGCCTGCCGCACGATGACGACTATCTCTCCGTCTATGTGCCGACCACGCCCAACCCGACCGGCGGCTATTACATCATGGTGAAAAAGAGCGACGTGCGCGAACTCGATATGAGCGTGGACGAAGCATTGAAATATGTGATTTCGTTGGGCATGGTGATGCCGGATGACTTGCCGCTCAAAACCCAAGCCGAAATACGATGTTTAGAAAAATAAACTAGAGATGGTAAACACATGACACATGGTCCTTTTGGCCTTGATTCATGGCTGTTTACATTGTCATTGTTGTTTTTAGCTGTTGTATAGTGGATTAACTTTAAACCAGTACGGCGTTGCCTCGCCTTGCCGTACTATCTGTACTGTCTGCGGCTTCGTCGCCTTGTCCTGATTTAAATTTAATCCACTATACTTTGGCGTTGGGAAAATCGTGATGACTGAAATTTTCAGACGAGCTGAACGCATAAACCAACAGCCTGAAATTTTATTCAACCTCAAAATATAAACATGAAATATTTATCTGCTTTACTGCTTGCCTTGTTTCTGCCCAATCTAGCCGTCTCCGCACCTGTAACCAACAGCAAAGGCGAAGAGGTATTTCTATTTGATTGGCACAAACAACCCGCTTTCAAAAAGCTTTGGCACGAACAAGTCGGCAAACATGCACCCAAAGCCCCCATGCACAATTGGGTGCGTAAAATGGCAGGGCCAATGCCGCCGCTGGAAAGTGTGAAAATCGGCGGCAAGACCTATTACTACACCACCATGTGCCAACCGCATAACTGCGGATACAACAAAATGTATATTCTGACCAACAAACAACATATCGCTGCTTATCATGTTGTTTATAAAGATGATGATTCCCTTTCTACAAATAATCCGGATCAAATCTACATTTACGGTAAGCCCACGGAAGCAGAATTAAATTTTCTGAAGGCAGAATGGCGTAAAGAACAAAACAATTAAGGTGTCTTTTTTCAGACGACCTTTTCCTTCTTTTCAAATTGAACAATTTAAAAAGGTGATTTTATGCGTACCAACTATTGCGGCCTAATCAGCGAGCAATACTTAGACCAAACCGTAACCGTCAAAGGCTGGGTACACCGCCGGCGCGACCACGGCGGTGTGATTTTTATCGACCTGCGCGACCGCGAAGGCATCGTCCAAGTCGTGATTGACCCCGATACGCCTGAAGCGTTTGCCACTGCCGATTCCGCCCGCAACGAATACGTTTTGAGCATTACCGGCCGCGTGCGCAACCGTCCCGAAGGCACGACCAACGACAAAATGATTTCCGGCAAAATCGAAATCCTTGCCAAAGAAATCGAAGTCCTTAACGCCGCCGCTACACCGCCGTTCCAAATTGACGACGAAAACATCAGCGAAAACGTGCGCCTGACCAACCGCGTTATCGACCTGCGCCGTCCGGTGATGCAGCGCAACCTGCGCCTGCGTTATCAAGTCGCTATGGGCGTTCGCCGTTATCTGGACGCACAAGGCTTCATCGACATCGAAACCCCGATGCTGACCCGTTCCACTCCCGAAGGAGCGCGCGACTACCTCGTGCCGAGCCGCGTTCATCCGGGCGAGTTTTTCGCGCTGCCGCAATCGCCGCAATTGTTCAAACAACTGTTGATGGTGGCGGGTTTCGACCGTTACTACCAAATCACCAAGTGCTTCCGCGACGAAGACCTGCGCGCCGACCGCCAGCCTGAATTCACCCAAATCGACTTGGAAACCTCGTTCTTGAACGAGGATGAAATCATGGACATCACCGAAGGCATGGCAAAACAAGTCTTCCAAGACGCGCTGGGCGTGGACTTGGGCGATTTCCCGCGTATGCCTTACGCCGAAGCCATGTTCTACTACGGCTCCGACAAACCGGATATGCGCATCAGCCTGAAATTCACCGAGCTGACCGACCTGATGAAAACGGAAGAATTCAAAGTCTTCCGTGGCGCAGCCGACATGAAAGGCGGCCGCGTGGTTGCCCTGCGCGTACCGAACGGTGCAAAATTCAGCCGCAAAGAAATCGACGAATACACCAAATTTGTCGGCATCTACGGCGCGAAAGGTTTGGCGTACATCAAAGTGAACGATGTCAGCAACCTTTCCAACGGCGAAGACAGCGGTCTGCAATCTCCAATCGTGAAATTCCTGTCTGAAAACGCCCTGAAAGAAATCATTGAGCGTACCGGCGCGCAAAACGGCGACATCATCTTCTTCGGCGCAGACAAAGCCAAAGTCGTGAACGAAGCCATCGGCGCGCTGCGTATCAAAGTCGGTTTGGAACACGGCGCGGAAAACGGCTACTTTGTGGACGAATGGAAACCTTTGTGGGTTGTCGATTTCCCGATGTTCGAATACGATGAAGACGGCGACCGCTGGGCGGCCATGCACCATCCGTTCACCTCGCCCAAGCCCGGTCATGAAGACCTGATGGCGTCCGATCCTGAAAACTGCCTGGCACGCGCCTACGATATGGTGTTGAACGGCTGGGAAATCGGCGGCGGTTCTATCCGTATCCACCGTGCCGACGTACAGGAAAAAGTGTTTGCCGCACTGAAAATCAGCCCCGAAGAGCAACAGGAAAAATTCGGCTTCCTCTTGGACAACCTGAAATTCGGCGCGCCTCCGCACGGCGGTTTGGCATTCGGCCTCGACCGTCTGGTGACGCTGATGACTGGCGCCGAATCCATCCGCGACGTGATTGCCTTTCCGAAAACCCAACGCGCCCAATGTCTGCTGACCAACGCGCCGAATGTGGTGGACGACAAACAGCTGCGCGAATTGAGCTTGCGCCTGCGTCAAAAAGCGACCGAAAATAAAGAAGCGTAATTTTTAAAAGCAGGTGGGCAACACCTGACAGTCAAAAGGTCGTCTGAAACCTAATTACACGGGTTTCAGACGACCTTTTTCATCACGGATGTATAGTGGATTAACTTTAAACCAGTACGGCGTTGCCAACGTCCTTATGTACTACCCGTACACGGCAGGCGTTGCCGCCTTGTCTCATTTTTATTTTAATCCACTATATCTGTACTGTCTGCGGCTTCGTCGCCTTGTCCTGATTTAAATTTAATCCACTATAATGAATGTCAGTAAACGGGCATTTTCTATTTTAATCCTCCGACACTCATCAAGTCATGGGCAAATCGCCCTATTAAATTTAATCTAATTGAGTAATATCAGTTTATATTCATAATCCCACAGTAATTTTTTACATTTCCCCCTTGTCATGCTATCCTCGCTTCCCCTGTATGTATCAGCTTGTTTCATCAAGCAGTTTATTGTTGCACGCATACAGACAATATCCTGATTAATTATCGACAAGAGTATTGCTATGAAAAAAATAACTTCCTCTATTCTAAAAACCTGTTTTGCAGCGACGGCGGTTATCACAGCGCATTCTGCGTTTGCATATGACGCTTCCCGCCCCACCTCTGCACCCGCACGCAGCACTTTGGACAATCACAATTTCCCCTATTCCATGCCGATTAATCCTAACGCAGCGCGCGACGGCAAACCTTATTTGAAAGCACACGACGACGTAATGACACTGGCGGGCGCAACCCTGCCTCCCGCACGTCCGGTCAAACCGACCGCGCCTCCCCCACAACGTGCGCCATTGGCTAACCAAGATTTCCCTTACTCCATGCCAATCAACCCCAACGCAGCCAATGACGGCAAACCTTATTTGAAAGCACACGACGACGTGATGACGCTGGCGGGTGCGACCCTGCCCCCTGCACGTCCGGTTAAACCGACTGCGCCTCCTCCATCCAAACCTGTCGGCAACAATGGCGACTTTCCTTACTCCATGCCAATCGGCGGCAATGTTTCGATACCGGACAGCGGCGTGATGAGCACAGCCTCCCAACCTCCTGCCCGCCCTATCGGCAAACCGATTGCGCCTCCTCCGTCTAAACCTGTCGTCAACAATGGTAACTTCCCTTACTCTGAGCCAATTTATGGCAAACGTACTTCGACAACACCTGTCGGCGTCATGACCACAGCCGACGTACCGCCTGCCTACAATCCAAACAACGCAGTGGCAAAACCTCAATATACAATCAAAAATTCCGTCCGCGTTGCTGATGCTGACAACCTGAAAAACAAAGAAATCCTGTTTGTTATCGACAGAATCGAAGGCAAGGGCGAGCGCGTCATCCGCGAACGCCGCATCAATCAGATCGAGCTGTTCAGCCTGAACACTGAAGACGGCAAAGGAAAAGGCTTGCTGACCGTCGGCAAAATCCCGACCGCTTCGGGCAATGTGTTCTTCGGCGAATGGGCGCCTGCTTCAGAAGCCGCCGCTACTGCGCATGTCAAAGGCAACGCGCATCCTGCCTGGTTCTATGGCAAAAACCCGACCGGCAGCACCAAAGGCTTGGCAACCGCGACTTACAACGTAGTCGGTGTCAACGGTCATAAAGCCGGCGAACGCGATATCTATACCGGTACCGTCAAAGCCTATTTCGGTTCGGGCGACAGCGGCAGCATGACCGGCAAACTGGCGCGCCATACCGACACTCTGGACTTTGCCGGCGTGAAAATCGACAACCGCAACGGTACTTTCGCCTCTGATGCCGCCCGCAACCGCGAAGGCATCAAAGGTCAGTTCTACGGTCAAAATGCCGCCGCATTGGCAGGTATTGCGACCCGTGGTACGGAAAGCCGCGCCGACGACATCTCCTTCGGCGGTATAAAACAATAAACCGTCGATAGAACAACGGGGAAGGCGCGGGATTGCCGTGCTTTCCCTGTTTTATGGCAAGCTACGGACGGATTTCCGCGGCTTCCGTTTTCAGACGACCTTTTGTGCTTCTCCTTACCTCAAGGGTCGTCTGAAAACGGAAACAGACTAAAAAACAAAGCAATATTCAAAATCGCATCTTTTCAGACGACCGCTCCCTCTTCGCCGCAAACCCACCTCGTCCGAAATTTGCCCACCACACACCAGCCCGAAAGAAAACGAATGAACAAATCCTGCCTCCTCCTGCTCGCCCTGCTGCCCCTGTCCGCCCACGCAGACAGCGACGACCTGCGCCGCCTGTCCGAAGAAAACGGGCGCGTGCAGCAGCAATATCGGGAAAGCGGCTGGCTGGACGGCGGCACACCCGCAGGCGACATCGAAAACGACGACGCATACATCCGTATCGGCGGTCAGATTTACACCGTAGGCAACAATACCGAAGAGCTGGAAAGCGCGATTTATCATGCCATTAACGAACGCCAATGGAAAAAGGCAGAACGCTTCGCCACGCGCTATGCCACCCTGTCCGGCCACAATCCCGCCCTGCCCAAATTGGTGCTCGGTTTGAAACAACGCGCCGAAGGACGCCTCGCCGAAGCCTTGCGGAACCTGCAAGCAGCAGAAGCACTCGACCCCGCCAACCCGCGCATCCTGCTCGAAACCGCGCGCCTTTATACCGAAGACAACCAAAACCGCGAAGCCCGAAGCGCATTCGCCCGCGCCCAAGCCGCCGACATTCCCGAAGAAACCCGCGCCCTGATCGGACAATACCTCGGCGAAATCGACAAACGCAGCCGCTGGCACGGACAAATTGGCATCGCTTACGGCTACAACAGCAACATCAACCAATCCGACGGTTCCGTCCGCTGCATTCTGCCGCTTGACGGCCAATGCCTCGCCTACCAAAACCTGCCCGACCCCATCCGTTCCCCAGTCTGGAATTACAGCCTGAGCGCAGGCAAAATCACCCCTATTAAAGGACACCACAGCCTCAAAACCAACCTCCTCGCCTACGGCACGCACTACCACCGCAAAGACACAGACGCCGCCCTGTCCGACTACGGCAGCCAAACAGGCACACTGTCCGCCGGTTACGAATACGCCGACGCACAAAGCCGCCTCTCGCTGATGCCCGTTTACGAACACGAACGGCGCAACCGCCACACCTACTACAACGCCTACGGCGCCGAAACCTCGTGGACGCATACCATCAACCCCAAATGGCAGGTCAACGCCGACTGGTCGGGCAAACGCTACCGCCACAGCGGCATCGCGAAAACCTACGCCGCCGACTACACCGAATACCGCACAGGCTTAGGCGCAGAATACGCCCTGACCCCGAAAACCGGCGTGTTCGCAGGCTCCGACTACACCCGCCGCACATACAACGGCGGCACATCCGACCACCGCGAATACACCCTCCGCACAGGCTTATACACCCTGTTTGACAACGGCACCTACCTCAACGCCCTCGTCATGAAAC
>CALDNV010000083.1:0-2589 GCA_937914605.1 uncultured Neisseria sp. | reverse complement strand
ATCTCATCGGCTGCGTTTATTTACCAGCTAAAAACGCTTTTCGCTGTTCCGTAAAATGCCACCACGGCTTTGGTTCGTTCCCCTGCATAAAATCAACCAGCGACAGGAAAATATCGATCATGCAGGGATCGTGTCGGGTTGCGGTCAGGCTGCACAGGCGGTCGTACATTTCGTAAGCGTCCTGCCCCGCCAAATCCTGCGGCTGCGTGATGCCGAGCAAAGCCAAATCCTCCGCCACGGCTTTGCCGACATTGGGCAGGTCGGTCAATGTATTCAGCTTGCTTCGTTGTACTTTGTCGGGGTTCATGTTTCAGCCTTTGATTTGGAGGTCGTCTGAAAACCAACAATCGGATGGATCAACTTGTTTTCGCGGGCAAAGCCCACGCTACTTTCCGCTCTTCCACCTTAAATGCACCATTGCCGTCGAACGTATTTCATACAAAGCCGAAGTGGTCTTCTCAAACTCATCAGACAATCCGTGTTCGTGGGCGGAGAACGGCGGGGAATCATTCCAAGAACCCATGCCGCCGAAAACGTGGCTTTGTTCGCAGGCAAGTTCCAAACGTTCTTCAGAAGGCAGGGATTCGTTTTCAAGCGTCCGCGCCGCCTTGTCGAAAAAAGCCCTTTTCCAATGCAGTTCGCCAATGGCTTCCGCAAGGGCGGAAATATCGGTTAAAGCCTGATGGAAACGGCGCACCAGTTCTTGCTCGGTCATTTGATTTGTTCTAAGTTCTTCAAACAATTTTTCAGAAGACGTTTTAATTGTTTGGCAGTTTGCGGATGCATCGGCTCTTGCAGTTTACGCTCCAACCGATCGGCTTCGTGTTCGAGTTCATGCTTATATCTGACTCTGGAGCGTTGCTGTCTCTCCAATATTTGTAACTGTTGCCGCCACAAATCCTGCTGCAATTTCTGCCATTCTTTGGTTTTATGCTTCGACGGAAGCGGAATTCTATCCGACAGCTCCACACATGGTTTGGAACACTGCGAACAACGGGGCGAACTGCTGTCTTGGGGGCGGAAATAGCGTTTCGGACGGCGCACGGCGGTGCGGCAGGAAAAACAAACGTAATTCGTATTACTCATTTCAATAAAATTCAATTAAATCAATTATTCATGTACCTTTCGCCGTGGAATCCGTTTTTCAGACGACCTCTTTCCATTCAAAAAGGTCGTCTGAAATCATGAAATCCTAACCACCACGCCGCAATGCTGTTCGGCGGCGGTTTGGTAGAACGCGGCGAGTTCTTTAAACCGCTGCGCCAATTCCGCGCGGGTTTCGGCAAAGGCTTTTTCGTCGCCCCAAATATCGGGGTAGATTTGGTTGTTTTGAAAATCTGCTGCGGTTTTGCCGTCGAGCAGCGCGGCGAAGTCGGCTTGGTTCAGGGCTTGGGCTACTTCGGCAATTTCAGTATCGTCGATCCAGCCGGTGTGTTCGCCCGCTTCTTCGTCCTGCCGCAGGATGTTGCCAATCATGGCTTTGCTCAACGGGTTTGCCGCGTCGGCATCGTCCGAGCCTTTGCCGGTCAGGACGAAATGCAGCGCGTCCCATAGTTTGCCTGCGCTGCATTCGGATACGGCGGCAGGCGTGCCGGAGGAGGCTTTGATTTGTTCGATGCCGCTTTGCGGATAGGCTGTGTATGTTGCGTAAACGTCCATAGGTTTCCTTGTATTGAAGGCTTGAGATGCCTGTTTCGGGAGGGGTCGTCTGAAATATAGTGGATTAACTTTAAACCAGTACGGCGTTGCCTCGCCTTGTCCTGATTTAGTTAATCTACTATATGTTGCGGATTCGGACGACGCTCGGGCTGTTTTCGCAATGTATTGTGTGAATCGTGTGTTCGGTATTGCGTCGGGTTCTGACCCGACTTTTGCTTTTTCAGACGACCTTATTTATCCAAACGCAGCAGCGGGTCGCCTGCTTTCTGTACCGCCGTTTGATAGGCGGGGTCTTTTTCAATGCGCTGCAAATAGGCGCGGATGTTGGGATAGTCCGCCAATCCGAAGCGGTCGGCGGTGGCTTGCAGCGGGTAACTCATCATGATGTCGGCGCCGCTGAGCCGGTTGTCGACCAGCCAGTCTTTGCCGTTTAATTCGTTTTCGACATAGGCAAGATGCAGGGCGGCTTGCGGTTCGATAAAGCCGTTTTTGACGTTGCCGCTGATTTTGCGTGCAACGGGTTTGACGAAAAACGGCATGGGGGCGTTTTCTATTTTGCGGAACACCAGCCCGAGCAAAAGCAAGGGCATCAGCGAACCTTCGGCATAGTGCAGCCAGCGTTGGTAATGCCAGTAATCTTGGCTGCCGCGTTCGGGCATGAAGCGTCCGCCACCGTAGGTTTGAATCAGGTAGTCGGTAATCGCGCCGCTTTCGTTGAGCACGAATCCGTCGTCGTCGATAACGGGGGATTTGCCCAGCGGGTGTACGGCTTTGAGTTCGTCGGGCGCGAGCAGGGTTTCGGGATGGCGCGTGTAGGTTTTGATTTGATACGGTGCGCCGATAAGTTCGAGCAGCCAGACGATGCGCAGGGCGCGGGACTGTGCCAATACATGCAGGGTAATCATTCGGTTTTCCTCGGTGTGTATGTTC
>CALDNV010000082.1:0-23589 GCA_937914605.1 uncultured Neisseria sp. | reverse complement strand
TGGTGCCGGCACCAAGAGTCGAACTCGGGACCCCCTGATTACAAGTCAGGTGCTCTACCAACTGAGCTATACCGGCAAAGAAGCCGAATTATGCCGTTAACTGCCCAGCTTGGCAAGAGCCTGTCGCCCACAAAGTAAATTTTTATAAAAAATATCTGATTTAAAAAGAAATTTATTTCAGACGTAATGATTACCCCATATATAAACCAAGCCGCTCAGGTATATAACTGAAAGGTCGTCTGAAAAACACCCGCACAAAAAGCATTTCAGACGACACTCTGATAAAATACCCCCCTTTCCCCTCCATCCGTCCACATCATGCCACGACACCCCTACCGCCGCCTGCGCCCCGCCAAGTCCGACCTGCCCGAAGTCGGCATTTCCGAAGAAGGCAACATCCGCTCGTTGCATCTGGGCAGCGACACCATCCAAAGCTCGATGAACCTCGACCATCCCGCCGAACTGGTTTTATCGTACAGCCGCGCGATGATGGGCTGGCTTCTGTTTGCGGAAGAAACGCCGAAACACATCACCCAAATCGGCTTGGGCGGCGGCTCGTTCGCACGCTGGATAGACAGCTACCTGCCCGACACCAAACAAACCGCCGTGGACATCAACCCGCAGGTCATCGCCGTCGCCCGCAGCCTGTTCGAGCTGCCATTTGAAGGGGAAAACTTTGAAATCGTCGAAGCGGACGGCGCGGAATACATCAAAGTGTTCCGCCACAATACCGACGTGATTTTAGTGGACGGCTTCGACGGCGAACAAATCATCGACGCGCTGGTGGAAGAACCCTTCTTCCAAGACTGCCGCCACGCCCTCTCGCCCGACGGCGTGTTCGTCACCAACTGGTGGAGCGGCGACAAACGCTACCAACGCTTCGTCGAACGCCTGCTCAACGTCTTCGAAGGCCGCGTGTTGGAACTGCCCGCCGAAAGCCACGGCAATATGGCGGTGATGGCGTTCCAAAGCAGTCCGAAAGAGCAAAACCTGGACAAGCTGAAAAAGCGCGCGGAAAAGTTAAGCGAACAATACGGCTTGGATTTCAAACGGATGTTGAACGATTTGAAAGCAAACAACCCCAACAACGGCAAACATTTTTATCTGTGAGATGAGCAGGTCGTCTGAAAACCCAAATACAGATTGGGCGACGGTAACACCTGATAAAGCAATAAACCTCGCCCTCACAGCACACACAAAATAAAGGAAAACCTATGTTGAAACCCGACATCATCCAAATATCCGGCCCTGTCGGCCTGCTCGAAACCATCTTCCTGCCTGCCGCGCAAACACCTGCACGCGGTGTGGCAGTCATCAACCATCCCAACCCGCTGCAAGGTGGCACGAACACCAACAAAGTCATCCAAACCGCCGCCAAAGCCTTATCGCAACTCGGTTTCCACTGCTACCTGCCAAACCTGCGCGGCGTAGGCAACAGCGAAGGCACACACGATTACGGACGCGGCGAAACGCAAGACTGTATCGCCGTCATCGACTATGCCCGCGCGCAACACCCCGAAGCCGAACTATTCGCATTGGCAGGTTTCTCCTTCGGCGGCTATGTCGCCACCTTCGCCGCCCAAGAGCGCGAACCGGATTTGCTGTTACTCATCGGCGCAGCAGTACACCACTACACCGACCGCCCCGAGCCTGCCTCCGTTCCCGATGTATCCAAAACCCTGATGATTCATGGCGCGGAGGACGAAGTCGTTGAAATCAGCAAGGCTTGGACATGGGCCGAACCTCAAGGTTTGCCGGTTATCACCATCGCCGGCTCATCCCACTTCTTCCACGGCAAACTCATCGTCCTGCGCGATACCATCGCCCGATTCGTGCCGTCGGTTTTACAACAAAAATAAACGGAGCATCATATTAAATATTATGATGCCAAACCTTGCCGTGCAGCTTGTCCATACCGAATCCAATATGACAAACAACACAGCATGACCACCGTTTTAATTGGCTGAATAATATTTTCAGACGACCCCGCTGACTATATAATTCCGCCTATTGCCTTTATTTTAACGATCCAGAATCCAATCATGCGTTACAAACCTCTTTTACTCGCCCTGCTCATCGGTTTCGCTTCGCCTTCTTTCGCCGCCAAAGACGCGCCTAAGGAAAAGGCTGCGCCTGTCAAAAAAAGCGTCAAAGACAAAAAAGACGCCGAACCTGCTAAAAAAGAAGCTGCCAAAGACAAAGCGAAACCTGCCGCGAAAAACACTAAGGACAAGGCGGATGACAAGCCCGTAGCCAAAAGCAAAAAGGAAACTGCCGAAGCGGCGAAAAACGAGCGTACTAAAGAACGCAGAAACGACAAAGAAACCAAAAAACAAGATAAAGCCGACAAAAACAAAAAAGGTGAAGCCAAAGCGGAAGAGAAGGCAGGCAAAGCCGTCCCCGCAAAAACCGAGCCTGTAAAAGGCAAAGACAAAGCGGCAGACAAACCCGCAGCCAAAAACAATGTAAAGGCAAAAAAAGAAGCCGCCGAGCTGCCTAAAAAAGACGAAGCAGCGGCAAAACAGGACAGAAAAACCGTCGAGAAAAAAACGGACAAAGCCGATAAGAAAACCGCTGCCGCCGATTCAGACGACTTCAAAGCCGCAGTGACCGCCGCCGCCAATGATTTGGAAAGCAAAAAATCGCTGCGCAGCCGCAACGAAGGTTTCATCATTCACGTCAACACCACGTTGAAACAGTTGCAGCAAAGCCGTATCAACCTGTCCGCCATCAACCGCCAACAGCGCGACGCATGGGACAAGTTTCAAAAGCTCAATGCGGATTTGAACTACCTGAAAACTCAGGTTTCCAATACGCGCGCGCAAATTTCCCGTTTTGTTTCAGGCAACTATAAAAACAGCCAACCCAACGCCGTTGCCCTATTCCTGAAAAATGCCGAGCCGGGTCAGAAAACCCGCTTCCTGCGTTACACCCGCTATATCAACACCGCCAACGATCAAGTCATCAAAGACCTTGAGAAGCAGCAAAAAGAGCTGGCAGCGCAAGAGCAGAAAATCAACAACGAGCTGGCATACCTGAAAAAACTTCAGGTCAACATCCAGTCCTCGCTGCGCCGCCAAGGTGTAACCAACACTGCCGAACAGGCGGAAAGCCGCCGCCAAAACGCGCAGATGGCAAAAGAGGCGCAGAAAAAAATCAACCACAAAGAAAACGAACAACGCCTGAGCAATCTGTTGAAAGACTTGGAAAAGCGTAAAGCCGAGCAACGCCGCCAGGAAGCCGAAGCGCGTAAAAAAGCCGCCGAAGCCCGTCTTGCCGCCGCTGAAAAAGCGCGCAAAGACCGCGTCGCCGCCGCGCAAAAAGCCGCCGACGAACGCGCCGCCATGTCCAACCTGACCGCAGAAGACATGAACATCCGCGCGCCTTCCTACGTCAGAATCAGCAATGCCAACAGCTTCAGCCGCATGCAGGGTCGTCTGAAAAAACCGGTCAGCGGCACGCTTGCCGGACTCTTCGGACAAGACCGCGGCGACGGTGAAGTTTGGAAAGGCGTGTTCTACCAAACGACTCCTGCAATCGTCAGCAGCATTGCCGGCGGTACGGTTACCTACGCCGATGAATTGGAAGGTTTCGGCAAAGTCATCGTCATCGATCACGGCGACGGCTATATCAGCATTTATTCAGGGTTGAGCGAAATCGAAGTCGCCAAAGGCTACGCCGTAGCCGCAGGCAACCGCCTGGGCATCAGCGGAACCCTGCCTTCGGGCATGGAGGGCCTGTATCTGGAAGTCCGCTACAACGGGCAGGCAATGAACCCGCTCTCCTGGATAAGCTGACCTGTAAACCGGTTTGACATTTTCAGACGACCTTTTGCCGTATCACGGGGTCGTCTGAAATTTAACAACCCGACCCGACGGCCCTATATTCAAAAGCTTTTACACCCGCGCAGATATTTTTTACGCTAACCCTGTTGTTTACCAAGCGTAAATCGCATACAGTCTTGCGAATGTATATTCAGGTCGTCTGAAGCAATATTTCCCACCCCGTTTCACAGTCATTACGGTCTGAAATGAAATAAGACAAAAAGAAAGCCATTCATAATGTCAACATCCACTTTGAAAAAAGTCGCACTCTACACACTCGGCGCATTCAGCGGTGTCGCCCTCAGCTTGAGCGTTCAAAGCTTTGCCGCCGAAAAAGACAAAAAAGACAACGAAACCCTGCCCGTACAATCCATCCGCAACATGGCGGAAGTCTACGGGCAAATTAAAGCCAATTATTACCAAGACAAATCCGACGCCGACCTCTTTGAAGGCGCGATGAAAGGCATGGTATCCGACCTCGACCCGCATTCCGAGTATATGGATAAAAAAGGCTATGCCGACATGAAGGAATCCACCAGCGGCGAATTCGGCGGCTTGGGTATGGAAATCGGTCAGGAAGACGGCTTTATCAAAGTCATCGCCCCGATTGAAGATACGCCCGCCGAGCGTGCAGGCGTGAAAAGCGGCGACTTCATCGCCAAAATCGACAACGTCTCCACACGCGGCCTGACCACCAGCGAAGCCGTGAAAAAAATGCGCGGCAAACCGGGCACCAAAATCACCCTGACCCTTTCGCGCAAAAACGTGGACAAACCCATCGTCGTCAACCTGACCCGCGCCATCATCAAAGTCAAAAGCGTCCGCCACCACCTGCTCGAGCCGAACTACGGCTACATCCGCGTATCCCAATTCCAAGAGCGCACCGTAGCGGGCATCAACGAAGCCGCCAAAGCCCTGATTAAGGCAAACAAAGGCGCACCGCTCAAAGGCATCATCCTTGACCTGCGCGACGACCCGGGCGGCCTGCTTGACGGCGCGGTCGGTGTCTCTGCCGCCTTCCTACCCGCAGACGCAAAAGTCGTCAGCACCAAAGGACGCGACGGCAAAGAGGGCATGGTATTGAAAGCCCGTCCCGAAGACTACATCCGCACGAGCGGCAGAGACCCGCTGGCAGATCTGCCCGCCGAGTTGAAAACCATCCCGATGACCGTGTTGATTAACTCAGGCTCCGCCTCCGCCTCCGAAATCGTCGCCGGCGCGCTGCAAGACCACAAACGTGCCGTCGTCGTCGGTACGCAAAGTTTCGGCAAAGGCTCGGTTCAAACCCTGATTCCGCTGTCCAACGGCAGCGCAGTCAAACTGACTACCGCACTGTACTACACGCCGAACGACCGCTCGATTCAAGCGCAAGGCATCGTCCCCGACGTCGAAGTCAAAGACAAAGACCGCGCCTTTGAAAGCCGAGAAGCCGACCTCGCCGGACACATCGGCAACCCGCTCGGCGGCGAAGACGTCAACAGCAGCAACGAAATCAGCACGCCTGATTCAAACGAAGCCGCCAAAGCCGATGAAAACGCCAAGTCCAAAAAAGGCAAGGACAAAGATAAAGACGAAGACCTCTCCAGCCGTCGTATTCCTAATCCTGCCAAAGACGACCAGCTCCGCAAAGCCTTGGATTTAGTCAAAAATCCAGCCGAATGGCAGAAGTCTTTAGGTTTGGCGGCGAAAAAACCGGCTCCGAAAAAAGACAAGAAAGACGGTAAAGACGAAAGCAAATAAGCTCAGTCCGAATCCTTGAAAAAAGGTCGTCTGAAAACGATATCAGTTTTCAGACGACCTTTTCACACTTCAAAAATCCCATAGGGAAAACATCATGGCAAAAGCCCCCAAAACCATCTACCAATGTACCGAATGCGGCGGCACTTCCCCGAAATGGCAAGGCAAATGCCCGCATTGCGGCGAGTGGAACACGCTTCAGGAAAGCCTTGCCGCGCCCGAACCGAAAAACGCCCGCTTCCAATCTTGGGCGGTGGATACCTCGACCGTCCAATCCCTATCCGCCGTGACCGCCACCGAAGTGCCGCGCAATCCGACGGGCATGGGCGAACTCGACCGCGTATTGGGCGGCGGTTTGGTCGATGGCGCGGTCATCCTGCTCGGCGGCGACCCCGGCATCGGCAAATCCACGCTGCTGTTGCAAACCATCGCCAAAATGGCGCAAAGCCGAAAAGTGCTGTACGTTTCCGGCGAAGAATCCGCCCAACAAGTCGCCCTGCGCGCGCAGCGTTTGGAACTGCCCACCGAAGGCGTAAACCTGCTTGCCGAAATCCGCATGGAAGCGATTCAGACGGCCTTGAAACAGCATCAGCCCGAAGTCGTCGTCATCGACTCCATCCAAACCATGTATTCCGACCAAATCACCTCCGCCCCCGGCTCCGTGTCGCAGGTACGCGAATGTGCCGCCCAACTGACGCGCATGGCGAAACAAATGGGCATCGCCATGATACTGGTCGGACACGTTACCAAAGACGGCGCGATTGCCGGCCCACGCGTACTGGAACACATGGTCGATACCGTGCTGTATTTCGAGGGCGACCAACATTCCAACTACCGCATGATACGCGCCATCAAAAACCGCTTCGGCGCAGCAAACGAATTGGGCGTATTCGCCATGACAGAAAACGGTTTGAAAGGCGTGTCCAATCCGTCCGCCATCTTCCTTGCCAGCTACCGCGACGACACCCCGGGTTCGTGCGTTTTGGTGACGCAGGAAGGCAGCCGCCCGCTTCTGGTCGAAATTCAGGCATTGGTCGATGATGCGCACGGTTTCACCCCCAAACGCCTCACCGTCGGCCTCGAACAAAACCGCCTCGCCATGCTGCTTGCCGTCCTCAACCGCCACGGCGGCATCGCCTGCTTCGACCAAGACGTGTTCCTCAACGCCGTCGGCGGCGTCAAAATCGGCGAACCCGCCGCCGACCTCGCCGTCATCCTCGCCATGCTCTCCAGCTTCCGCAACCGCCCGCTGCCCGAAAAAATGGTCGCCTTCGGCGAAATCGGACTAAGCGGCGAAGTCCGCCCCGTCGCACGCGGACAAGAGCGGCTCAAAGAAGCGGAAAAACTCGGTTTCAAACGCGCCATCGTCCCCAAAGCCAATATGCCGCGCAACGAAAAAGAGTTCCCAAACCTAAAAATCTTCGGCGTTTCCAGCCTTCAGGAAGCCATCGACATCTGCCGCGATGCGGAAAATTGACAGACAGCAATCGAAAAGGTCGTCTGAAAACCTATTCCCAGTTTCAGACGACCTTTTCATTCTCTAATACTCAATGCTGTTATAATCCGCAAACCAAGTAAAACAACGACTTCAAAAGGAAAAACATGACACTCAAGCCTCCCGTCCGCATCGCCGTTACCGGCGCAGCAGGGCAAATTGCCTATGCGACCCTGTTCCGTATCGCCGGCGGCATTATGCTCGGACGCGACCAACCCGTTATCCTGCAATTACTCGACCTGCCACAGGCGCAACAGGCATTGCGCGGCGTGATTATGGAAATGCAGGATTGCGCTTTCCCGCTCCTTGCCGACATCTTCGCCACAGACGACCCCGAAGTCGCCTTCAAAGATGCCGACATCGCCCTCTTGATCGGTGCGCGCCCGCGTACGCAAGGCATGGAACGCGCCGACCTGCTGCACGCCAACGCCGAAATTTTCAAAGTACAAGGCACGGCGTTGAACAAAGTTGCCCATCGCGACGTCAAAGTCCTCGTCGTCGGCAACCCCGCCAACACCAACGCCTACATCGCCATGAAATCCGCGCCCGACATCCCGCCGGAAAACTTCACCGCCCTGATGCGTCTCGACCACCACCGCGCCGTCAGCCAAGTCGCCGAGAAAATCAACCGCCCGATTCCTTCCATCGAGCAAATGTGCGTCTGGGGCAACCACAGCCCGACCATGTACGCCGACTACCGCTACGCCACCAGCAACGGCGAGTCCGTCAAAGACATGATTACCGAACCCGATTGGAACACCGAAGTCTTCATGCCGAAAATCGCCGGACGCGGTGCCGCCATCATCGCCGCGCGCGGTTCGTCGTCCGCCGCCTCCGCCGCGAATGCCGCCATCTACCACCTGCGCGACTGGCTGCTCGGCAGCAGCGGCAAATGGATAACGATGGGCGTCCCCTCCGATGGCTCTTACGGCATCCCCGAAGGTTTGATTTTCGGTTTCCCCGTCATTTGCGACGCAGGCAGCTACCGCATCGTCCAAGGCTTGGACTTGTCGGATGAATTCAGCCGCCAACGCATCGCCGCAACACTGGCGGAGCTGGAAGAAGAACGCGCCGCCATACAAGATATGCTTTAAAAGATCGAGGTCGTCTGAAAACCAGTTTTCAGACGACCTCGACTGACATGAATACCACGGAGTCCCCATGACCACATTGGCCAACAAAAAACTCGCCGTCCTCATCGACGCCGACAACGCCCCCGCCGACATCATCGACCGACTGCTCGAAGAAGTTGCCAAATACGGCATCGCCAGCGTCAAGCGCATCTACGGCGACTGGAGCCACGGCCTTTCCAAATGGAAAGCCGCCCTCCTGCCCCACGCCATCATCCCCGTCCAACAATTCGCCTACACCAAAGGCAAAAACGCCACCGATATGGCGTTGGTTATCGACGCGATGGATTTGCTATACAGCGGCAACTTCGACGGCTTCTGCATCGTATCTAGCGATTCCGACTTCACCCGATTGGCAAGCCGCCTGCGCGAAAGCGGGCTGACCGTGTATGGTTTCGGCGAAAAGAAAACGCCCGAAGCCTTCCGCAAAGCCTGCGACAAATTCATCTACACCGAAATCTTCCGTCCCGAAAAACAACGCCAAGAAAAAGAGAAAAACAGCGGCAAAAACACCCCTGCCGCCGCCCCAGACGCGCTGTCCCTGCTCAAACGCGCCGTGCGCGAAAACGCCGACGACCTCGGCTGGGCAAACCTCGGCCCCATCGGCAGCTACATCAGCAAAATCAATCCCGATTTCGACTCAAGGCTGTACGGCTACGGCAAACTCTCCGACCTCATCAAATCCTTCGACATCTTCGAACACCGCACCGACAACAACCAACTCCAAGTCCGCCGCCGCAAATCCGCCGACAAGCCGACAGAGAGGTCGTCTGAAAACCCAGTGGCAACCCATCAGGCAGAAGAAACCGTTTCAGACGACCCCAACGCCGCGCAAAAACGCAAAACGCGCAGCAAAAAAAACAACCCAGCCAAAAACGAAAATACTGCACCAAACCCTGCGGCAGACACCGCGCAACCGACACCCGCCAAACCCGAACCCGCCGCCAAAAGCAGCAAACTGCCCGTTACCCGCGTTATCCCCGCTGTACAGCAGGCAGTCGACACCCACGCCGACGAACAAGGCTGGGCGCGTTTGAGCGACGTATCGAAGCAACTCGCCGCACAAGGCACCGACCCGCAGCAATACGGCTTTGAAACCATAAACCACCTCATCCACGCCATCTACACCGACTGGCTGGAAATCAAAAAAGCCGGCCGCGGCGAACGCCTGCGCGTCAACAAACGCTTTACCGCCAAAGGTTAAGCCATAGGTTTGGAGGCAAAAGACAATCTGCCGCCCAATCTGAAGAGGTCGTCTGAAAATCTAAATCCCAAGTGAACTGACCTCAAAATCATTAAAAGGAAAATCATGACTTCCGCAAACATCATCCCGAAACTCGCCGTCATCGCCGCCGTATCTGCCGCCGCACTGTGGGCGCAGGATGCCGCCGCCTGTTCGCCCAATCTACCCAACTATGGCAACTGCATCCGACAGAGAAATGAAGCTCCAATCCAACAGCAGATACAGGCCGCGCAACAGCAGCAACAGGGTGGCTACGGCATTCGGCAACAAAACCGCCGTCCCCAACCTCGTGGTATGAACAAGCAGGAATGGGAGGACTTCCAAAGGATGCAACAGGAAATTGCCGCCTACAAACAGGCCAACCCCAAAGGCTGCGATGTTGGACAAGACGGCCTGCAGTTTTGCTGGGATCATACTGCCGGCAGCAGCACCTCGTTTGCCTACGTTTTGGCCGAAAACTGCGAATCCCATTACGGATGCACCGATCACGGCCTGCAATACCGCTACGATGAAAACGGCCGTTTGCAAATCGTCCGCATCTACGACAGAGACATCATCATCAAAGGCGAAAATACCTACCGTTTCAACGAAGACGACAGCGTTACCGTCTTCGACCACAAACGCAACAATACATTTGACCAATTCAAGAAAGTCTACGACATCAGCACTGAAGAAGCCCTCAACCGCCTGCACCTGCCCCAAACCGTCCTGCGCCTGAAAATTACGCCCGACCCGAAACAGCTTGCATCCTTCCGCCGCATACTGCCCGCAGGCTGTTCAGGCACAGCCGAAATGCGTGTCGGCAAAGTAGCTTGCAGCATCGAACTGCTGGGCAAATAAACCCGTTATTTGCCGCTACGTTTTTTATGTAACCACAGCCAAAAGGCAAAAGGTCGTCTGAAACCTGAACCGCTCCCAAAGTTGGACAACCCATCCAACTACAAGGGGCGGTTCGTCGTTCAGACGACCTTTAATGCTAAAATGTCCTCTGTTTGCCACACACACCGTTTTTCATGAATATTCTCGAAGCCTTATTGTTATTGGTCCTGCTGATCGTCATCAGCGCATTCGTTTCCTGCTCCGAACTCGCGCTCGCCTCGGCGCGCAAAATCAAATTGCAAGTCATGGCTAAAGACGGCGGCGACACGCGCGCGCTCGACGTACTCAATATGCAGCAGCAGCCGGGCAGTTTCATCACCGTCGTCCAAATCGGTTTGAACGCCGTCGCCATTCTCGCCGGTATCGTCGGCGAAGCGGCGGTGCGCCCTTATTTCGGCAGCTTGTTGGCAAACGCGGGCAGTTGGGGCAGTACCGCCGCGTCGCTGCTGACATTCGCGCTGGTTACGGGCAGCTTCATCCTGATTGCCGACCTGATGCCCAAGCGCATAGCGATGACCCATCCCGAAGCGGTGGCAGTGCGCATTGTGCGGCCGATGATGTTTTTGATTTTTATCCTAAAGCCTTTCGTTTGGACATTTGACGGACTGGCGAACGCGATATTCAAACTTTTCAAAATTTCCACCGTCCGCCAAGAGCAGCTGACCTCGGAAGACATTTACGCCGTCGTCGATGCGGGCGCACAGGCGGGCGTATTGAAAGAGCAGGAACACTACCTGATTGAAAATATTTTCGACATGCAGGCGCGCACGGTGACTTCCACCATGAGTACGCGCGAATACATCGCCTATTTCGATAAAAACGACAGCAGCGATACCGTGTTGGAAATCATGTCGGAAAAACCGCACAACAAATTCTTGGTGTGCGACGGCGATTTGGAACGCGTCATCGGCTACATCGAATCACACACGCTGCTGACTTTGTTTTTAAAAGAAAAAGACGTCCGCCTGACCGACAAGCGCGTGTTGCGCAAAGCCTTGTTCATCCCAGACACGCTGTCGCTTTACGATGTATTGGAAACCTTTAAAACTTCCGGCGAAGACTTTGCCGTGGTGGTGAACGAATACGCGCTGGTGGTCGGCGTAGTAACGCTGAAAGACGTGATGAGCATCGTCATGGGCGAGCTGGTCAATACCGAAGAAGAGCCGCAAATCATCCGCCGCACCGAAGATACCTGGCTGGTGGACGGCGCGACCCCGCTCGCCGACGTGATGCGCGCGTTGGACATTGAGGAATTTCCCAATTCGGAAAACTACGAAACCATCGCCGGCTTTATGATGTATTCCCTGCGCAAAATCCCAAAACGCACCGATTTTTTAGTTTACGCGGGATACAAATTTGAAATCATCGACACCGAAAATCTGAAAGTCGACCAGCTTTTGGTGTCTAAACAAAGCGATACGGTAGAAAAAATATAATCAGCCGCAGAAACCATCCGAAAAACTTAAAAAATAAATTTCAAGGACAAATCATGATAGCGAATACCGAACCACAAAAATACGCCCGCAGCCTGCACGCACCCATCAGCTTGGGCACAACTTCAGACGACCGCTTTATGCCTCGCGGCTACCTCGCGCATTTCGCTACTCTGCCGCAATTGGTATTGACCGAAAAGCTGGACGGGCAAAACAACTGCTTCGCCGCCCACGGTCTTTATGCCTGCAGCCATGCCGCCCCTACCCAACATCCGTGGGACAAACCGCTGCTGCAACGCTGGCAGCACATCAAAGACGACTTGGGTGACCTCGAACTTTTCGGCGAAAACATGTACGGTATCCACTCCATCGCCTATTCGCAGTTGGAAAGCTATTTTTACCTTTTTGCCGTCCGTCGCGGCGGACATTGGCTGTCGTGGGAAGAAGTTAAATTCTATGCCCAGCTGTTCGATTTCCCCACAGTCCCCGAACTTCCCATCGTGCAGCCGCTTGCCGACTTCACCCAAAAATACACCGACGAAGACACCGCTTTGGCGCAATGGCTGCTCGCCAATTTAGGTGCAACATGGACAGACAGCGTGCAAACCGCAGGCAAACTCGGCGGCTACGACCCAAAAACAGGCGAAGCATGCAGCGAAGGCTTCGTCATCCGCAATGCCGCCGAATTCGCCACCAACAACGGTAACCTGCCCGTACAGTCCAACGAGTTTGACAACCTCTTCAAACTTGTTCGCGCCAAACACGTTAAAACCGATGTGCATTGGACAAAAACTTGGAAACCCGCCCGCCTTATAGACTACGACAAATACCATTGGCAAAGCTGGCAGTTTCAGACGACCTGAAGTCAAGTCATCTAATAATAAGAAAGACGACCATGTGGACATTCCCCCATTACACACCCGGCAAACTTCCCGACTGGCAAGCCTTGGAGCATCGCTTCAGCTGGTTTGCCGATATGAAAAACGTGCCGCAGGATCCTGAATGGCACGCTGAAGGCGATGTATTCGTCCATACTAAAATGGTATGCGAAGCCCTGCTGCAACTGCCCGAATTCCAAGCGCTCAGCGAGCAGGAGCAACATATCTTGTTTACCGCCGCCATGCTGCATGATGTAGAAAAACGCAGTACCACCAAACGCGAGATCCAAGACGGCAAAGAGCGGATTGTGTCTCCTAACCATGCCAAAAAAGGTGAATACACTGCCCGCGCCCTGCTTTACACCGAACTTGCCACGCCGTTTGCCGTGCGCGAAGCGATAGCCAAACTCGTGCGTCTGCATGGACTGCCTCTGTGGGCAATCGACAAACCGAGTCCGGAACGCGCCGTCATCGCCGCTTCTTTGCAGGTCAATACCGCTCACCTCGCTATGCTTGCCAAAGCCGACGTTCTAGGTCGCATCTGCCGCGACCAACAGGATATCCTGCTGCGCATCGACTTGTTCCGCGAGCTGTGCGAAGAAAACAGCTGCTGGGGCAAAGCGCGCAATTTCGCCAGCGATTACGGCCGCTATCTCTATCTCAACGGTCGCAGAGACATGCCTGACTACCAGCCGTTTGACGACCGAACCTTTGACGTATACGCCATGTGCGCCATAGCAGGCAGCGGCAAAGACAGTTACATCAGGCAACGTCTTGCCCATCTGCCCGTGCTGTCGCTGGACGACATCCGCCGCGAGCACAAACTCGACCCCACCAACCCGAAACACAGCGCAGAAGCCGTGCGCTTGGGTAAAGAGCAGGCAAAAGAATACCTGCGCGCCCGCACGTCATTTGTCTTCAACGCCACTAACCTCAACCGCGACCTGCGCAGCAAGTGGCTGCCTATGTTCGCCGACTACGGCGCGCGGGTACACCTGATTTATTTGGAAGTGCCTTACACGCAATTGCTGTCGCAAAACCGTAACCGCGAACATTCCGTGCCGAATGATGTGATACACCGTATGATCAACAAACTGGAAATCCCCGATTACAGCGAAGCGAATACAGTGGATTTTGTGGTTTCTGATTAACCGGCCTGCATCCGAAGTGCGGTTGCCAACCATAAAGGTCAGGCAGCCCGCGAAAATGGGCATCCATCAAATTTCTGGATTTATCTGGGATTGAATAGAAAAGGTCGTCTGAAATCTTTCAGACGACCTTTGTTTTGTGATTTAAGCCTTATGTTTTTTCTTGAGCGCGGCATTCAGGATGCATCCTAAAATAAAGCCGACGGTTGCAGGCAGCAGCCAGCCCAGCCCGACGTTGTAAAGCGGTAGTGCGCCGTTGATGTCGGCGGTGACTTCTTCGCTGAAACCGAATGCGGCTTTATAGGCATCGAGCAAACCGACTGCCAGCGTTGCCATCATGGTGCAGAAATAGACGATGCGGCTGCCGCCGAACAGTTTGTGCAGGAAGACCAGCAGGATGATGACGATGGTCAGCGGGTACAGCAGCATCAGCATCGGGATGGAGAAGGTCAGGATGGAGGACAGGCCTTTGTTCGCCAACGCCATAGACACGACCGTATTGATGACGACGAATATTTTGTAAGGAATACCGGGACACAGACGGTTGAAATATTCGGAACATGATGTAATCAGCCCAACCGCAGTACTCAAACAGGCGAGCAGGACGATGACGCCCAAGAGGATGTTTCCGGGTACACCGAAGTAGAAATGCGCGGTTTTCGACAAGACTTCCGCGCCGTTTTCCTGAAGTCCCAAGCCTGACACGCTGGTTGCGCCCATATAGCCGATGAAGAGGTACACCAGCGCTAGACAAGATGCGGCGACGATGCCTGAAACGGCGGTCGTCCGCAGCAGCTCGGAGCGGTTGTCCACGCCCATCGCACGCACGGCGTCAATGACGATAATGGAGAACACCAGTGAAGCGAGTGCGTCCATTGTGCCGTAGCCTTCCAAAATGCCTTTTATGAACGGACGGAGGGCAAAATCGCCTTGTGCCGCTGCGGGAATGCCCATAGGATTCAGCGCGGCGTAGCCGACCAAAACGGCAATCGTCAAAAGCAATACGGGTGTCAGAATTTTACCGATACGGTCCACCAGTTTGCCCGGCGACATCGACAGCCAATACGCCACGCCGAAAAACGCCACGCTGAACGCCGCCAGCCCGACTGTTTTTTGGCTTTCATTCAAAAACGGCGCAACGGCAATCTCAAACGACACCGTCGCCGTACGCGGCATGGCAAACAAAGGCCCGATGGACAAATACAGCGCGACGGCAAACGCTACGCCGTACCAGGGCGCAACCCTGGATGCCAGCGCCTGCACATCGCGCGAACCGGAATAGCCGATGGCAATCACGCCCAACAGCGGCAGACCCGCGCCGGTCAACAGGAAACCTGTCATCGCAGAGAACCAGTTTTCCCCCGCCTGTTGTCCGAGATAAGCAGGAAAAATCAGATTGCCCGCACCGAAAAACAAAGCGAACAACATCAAACCGACCGCCCACAGCGAGGCTTTACGGTTGAGCGGGGGAACACTGTTCATAAATTCGTACCTGTTTGTTTATAGTGGATTAACTTTAAACCAGTACGGCGTTGTCTCGCCTTGTCCTGATCTAAATTTAATCCACTATATAAAGGGCAGTTGATTAAAATGGGTATGGCTTTGCCAAGCGTGAAATCATCATGCCGTTTCGCCTTCAATGTCGGCGGCGGGGTCGTCTGAAACGCCCTCTTCCGCTTCCGGGCGTTCTAAATTTTCCTGTTTCAGGCTGATTTCGATTTCGCCGTAGCTGTCCGGCTGGACGATGCGGACCAGACCTTCTTTGGCAAGCTCCAACAGCGCGATGAAATTGACGACCACATACGCTGCGCCCTGCTCCGGTTTGAACAAATCGCTGAATTTGCATATCCCGCTCTCGTTCAGACGACGTAAAACCGCCGTCATCTGCGCGCGCACGGAAATGGTTTCCTGAATCACTTCATGGCTGCGCGTATGTTTCGCCCGCGACAAAATGCCCAGCCAAGCCTGCGTCAAATCGGCGACATACACCTCCGGCAGCTTCGCTTCGACCGCGATTTCCAACGGCAGATACGCCCAAGCAAAATCCCTTCCCGCGCGCGGCAACGCATCCAAACCCTGCGCCGCCAGCTTCATCTGTTCGTAAGCCAAAAGGCGGCGCACCAGCTCGGCACGCGGATCCGCCTCTTCATCCTCGACCTCTTCGGGACGCGGCAGCAGCAGGCGAGATTTGATTTCAATCAGCATCGCCGCCATCAAAAGATATTCCGCCGCCAAATCAAACTGATACGCTTCCATTTGGGCGATATAGTGCAGATATTGCTCGGTAATCTTCACCATCGGAATATCGAGAACGTCGATATTCTGTTTGCGGATCAGGTAAAGCAGCAAATCCAACGGTCCTTGGAAGCTGCTTAAGACAACCTTCAAAGCATCGGGCGGAATAAACAAATCCTGCGGCAAATCGGTAACGGGTTGACCGAATACCCACGCGACAGTGTGTTCAGACGACGTTGCCGCGGCGGAAGAGATAAGGTGTTCTGAAGGCATGATTAGAGGAGCTTTTTCTTATTAGGTTTGATGGGTGGTTAATCAATAACGGGGTCGTCTGAAAACGCAGCGGGTTTCGCCAAAACAAGTGCGGCAAAACAAAAATCAGCCTTTTTTGCGTTGGCTTTTCAAAGAAGCGATGGCAATGGCAAGCGTTTGCGCCAACGCCATGCCCAGCAGCGGCAAAACGGCGAAAAACGAACCGGTCAGCACCGTAACGGCATCGCGGGAAAACACAAAGCCATCGCGCGCCAGCATTGCGATTATCCAAGCCGACAATAGCAGCCATTCGCAACCGACCAAAAACCAAATCATCCCGACCGAGCAGCGTTTGCGCCACTTCATGATGGCAGCGTGCAAAAGGCTGAATATCGGAACGGACAGGAAAGGATAAAGGAAATTGGTAAACGGCCGCGGAGAGCCGTCCTGAAAACACAAATAATCGCCCGACTGCATGTCGCATCCCATTGCGCCAAACATCGGTTCGACGGCATACATCAACACGCCGAACCACACCGCATAAATCAGGCTGGCAATAAAATAGGCTTTGAAAAATCGGTTCATAGGCAAAAAAGGTCGTCTGAAAAAATAAATTTCAAAAGGCTTAAACCCACATCAAATTTTCTGATTGGCATTTGCAGAAGAGACCAACACACTCAGGGCTTGAACTGCTGCCATGCCATAAACAGGCAATCCGAAAAAAAGAAGTCCCGTTATTGCCGTCCAACTACTATCCAGACTACTCCACTCCCACAGCAAAAAAACGAACCAAACAATCAACCATTCGACAATAGGCAAGGCAAGAGTCATCGAAGTTGTACAGCGTTTGGTCCACTTCATAATGCCGGCATTGAGTAGGGACAATAACATTACAGATAAAAACGGAAAGAAGAAAAACTTCAAAGACACTTTCTCAAAAGCCGACATTTCATGAGCTCGTGAACAATACTCTGCATACTGTTCATTGTCAGCGTCAATATCAAAACATTCGAATCCTGAAAACAGCAAACCGACACTGTACACCAGCAAACCGAAGACAACCGCATAAATCAAACTGGCGATAAAATAGGTTTTAAAAAATCGGTTCATCTCACTTCCGTCCCGCAATATGTTCCACTGCTGCCTGCGCGCAGTACAAACCGAACGAAGCCGTCACCAGCATACTCGCCCCATAACCCGCGCAGGACAGCCCTTGCGGCGCGGTATCGGTCGAACACGCTTCGCCAGATTGCGGCGGCGTAATGTTCTCAGTCGAGAACACACACGGCACGCGCATTTTTTCTTTGGTATCGCGGTTGAAGCCGTAGCGTTTGCGCAAGGTGTAGCGCAGGTTGGCAAGCAGCGGGTCGTGGGTTACGCGGCTCAAATCGGCGGTTTGAATCAACGCCGGATTTTTCTGTCCGCCCGCGCCGCCGCTGAGGATAAACGGCTGTTTGTGTTGCACAAAATAAGCCGCCATCGCCGCCTTGACACGCACTTGGTCTATCGCGTCGATCACAAAATCGAAAGGTCGTCTGAAAAGCGTTTCCAAATTGTCTTCCGTCACAAAATCCTCGATTTCCTCCACTTCGCATTGCGGATTGATTTGAGCAATGCGTTCGCGCAACGCCGTCACCTTCGCCTTGCCGAAATCGTCGGTCAGCGCATGAAGCTGGCGGTTGACATTGGACTCGGCGACATTGTCCAAATCAATCAAGGTCAAACGACCGATGCCCGTCCGCGCCAAAGCCTCCACCGCCCAAGAGCCTACCCCGCCCACGCCGACCACGCAGACGTGCGCGCGCGAAAACCGCGCCAGTGCTTCATCTCCATAGAGTCTGGCAATACCGCCGAAACGGCGCGAAGGAAGAAAAACGGTGTCGTTCATACCCAACCTTGTGATATATCAATAAATGAATGAAAATCAACGCAAAACGCTGCGGACGAATGCGACACATATTATACTGGAAAGCAGACGGGCTGTTGCAGCAGCCCGAAAGAGTCTATAATCGTTTCATATCGGACCCTTCCCAACCGCATGAAACAAAGTGCCGCCTGCGGCGCAAAAGGAGAATGAACTATGTACAAACATCTGGTTGTAGCCGTTGACGGCAGCGAAACTTCCCTCAACGCCCTGAAACACGCCGCCGAGTTGGCAAGCGTCAACAACGCCCGCCTGACTTTGGTACACGTCGCCAACCCCGCCGAATACATGGCGCTCGCCCCCGAATTCCTGCAACACGAAAGCTACGAGGCCGCCGCCGTCGCCCAAGGCAACGAAGTCTTGGACTTCGCTGAAAAAACCGCCCGCGAAAACGGCGTGGAAAACATTGTCAAACACCTGCTGGTCGCCAACAAAGGCGCGCGCGAAATGGCGCAGGATTTGGTCGATTACGCCGATGAAAACGGCGCTGACCTGCTGGTACTCGGCACACACGGCCGCACCGGCCTGATGCACCTCCTGATGGGCAGCTTCGCCGAAACCGTTATGCGCCAAAGCCACCTGCCGCTTCTGATTATCCGCAGCAAAGCGGAAGAAGCGTAAGGGTTTGCCCTATTGAAGAAGGTCGTCTGAAACTGCTTCGACAGACGCAGTTTCGATAATGTCCTTATCCGTCAAATAAAAAGGTCGTCTGAAAACCTGAAACCTGGTTTTCAGACGACCTTTGTCTTGCAATCCGTTTTATCCGTCCGTTTTCAGCAGCCGCAAGAAGCCTCGTCCGATGCCTGGAGGCTCAAGGCTTTGCGTTTTTTGGCTTTTTCATAGCGGCAGCGTTGGCGTTCGGTAGTAATTTCCAGCGGTGGGACGGGAACGGGTTTGCCGTCTTCAACCGCGACCATGGTGAAGTAGCAGCTATTGGTATGGCGCACTTCGCCGGTGCGGATGTTTTGCGCTTCGACACGGATACCGATTTCCATGGAAGTTCTGCCCGTATAGTTGACGCTTGAGTAAAAAGTCACCAAGTCGCCGACATGTATCGGCTCTTTAAACAAGACTTTATCGACAGACAGGGTAACGCAATAATTACCGCTGTAACGGCTGGCGCAGGAATAAGCGACTTGGTCGAGCAGGCGCAAAAGTTCGCCGCCGTGGACGTTGCCGCTGAAATTGGCGGTGTCCGGCATCATCAGCTCGGACATGATGAGTTCGTGTGAAGGGAGTTGGCGGGTTTGTTCCATGATGTTCCTCTTTTTGAAATAAATGTTTGTGTTAAAACGGGCGGTCTGTGATTGGTTTGAATAGTTTCAGACGACCTTAATAACGAGTGTATTTAATATATGAATATACAGCAATTGGAATTTTTTATAGCTTTATAACCATTTCCTACGCGAGAAGAAAATCAGCAACCCGACGATGATACACAACATCAAACCCAAAACCATAAAATAGCCGTAATGCCAATGCAGCTCGGGCATGTTGTCGAAGTTCATGCCGTAAATGCCAGTAATGACGGTCAGCGGCATGAAGATGATGGTGATGACGGTCAGGACGCGCATTTGTTGGTTCATGCGATTGGACTGGAAAGAAAGGTAGATGTCCATCATGCTCAACACCATGTCGCGCGAGGCATCGAGCGATTCGATAAGCTGCATGATATGGTCGTACACGTCGCGCAAATAGACGGTGGACTCGCCTTTGAAAATGGCGAAATCGCCGCGCACGGCAAGCTGATAGAACACATCGCGCAAGGGCAAAAGTGTGCGGCGCAGGCGGACGGCGTCGCGCTTGAGGCGGTGGATTTTGCCGAGAATGTCGCTGTTTTCGTTTTTAAACAGGGATTTGTCTATGGCTTCGACGCGGTTGTTGTACTCTTCCAAGACGATGAAATAGTCGTCCACGATGCGGTCGAGCAGGCAATAGGCGAGGAAGGCGGTGTTTTTACCGAGGATGCCGTGCAGGTTTTCGCTCATTTGGCGGCGCAACTGGCTGAACAGGCCCAGCGGTTTTTGCTGGAACGACAACACAAAATCCTTGCCGATAATCAGATACACCTGGTCGGAATTCAGTTTGCCGGCGGCAGTATAGTGGTAAACCTGCGCGGCGATAAACAGATAATTGCCGTAGTCTTCGATTTTGGGGCGTTGTTTGCGGCTGAGGATGTCTTCGATGACCAGCTCGTGGATGCCGTAAGGTTCAAGCGTGTGTTTGAGCAGCGCGGCGTTGTTGATGCCGACGAAATGCAGCCAGTTGGTCTGCCCCGCTTGCGGACGGACGATGTCGGGCAGTTTTTTACCCGCGAGATAATCATGCTGGGCAAACGTATCTGTGGAATAAAGCGTTTGGTGGATGGCGGAACGCGGCGCGTTGTCGGTATTGCTGCGCGGGACGGTTTGGTCTTGCGGGATTTCGACTGCGTCTGCGCTGTTGGGCTGTTTGCTCATAAAATGGGATAAGGCTGGATGGATAATGTGTTTTTAAGTTATGAAAAAGGTCGTCTGAAAGGTTCAGACGACCTTTATTGCTTTAGAAAACCGTTTCGGATGTTTTACAACCCTTGGCGGTCGAGCCAGCGTTCGGCATCAAGCGCGGCTTGGCAACCTGAGGCCGCGCTGGTGATGGCTTGGCGGTAGGTATGGTCTTTGACGTCGCCTGCCGCCCATACGCCTTCGATATTGGTCGCGCCGACGTTGTCGCCCGTACCGCCTTTGGTTTTCAGGTAGCCGGTTTCGTCCATATCGAGCTGACCTTTGAAAATGTCGGTGTTGGGCTTATGACCGATGGCGATGAAAACGCCTTTGACGGCGATGTCTTCGGTAGTGCCGTCGTTGTGTTTCAGACGGGCGCCGGTAACGCCGCTTTCATCGCCCAAGACTTCATCCAGATTGCTGTTGAGTTTGAGGATGATTTTGCCTTCTTCAACGCGCTGCATGAGCTTGTCCACCATGATTTTTTCGGCGCGGAAGCTGTCGCGGCGGTGAATCAGGGTAACGGTGTTGGCAATGTTGGCGAGGTAAAGGGCTTCCTCTACGGCAGTATTGCCGCCACCGACAACGGCTACGTCTTGTTGTTTATAGAAGAAACCGTCACAAGTCGCGCAGGCGGATACGCCTTTACCGGCAAAGGTTTCTTCGCTGGGCAGTCCCAAATATTTGGCGGATGCGCCGGTAGCAACGATCAGTGCGTCGCAAGTGTATTCTCCCATGTCGCCTTTGAGGGTGAAGGGGCGGTTTTGCAAATCGACGGTGTGGATTTGGTCGAAAATCATTTCGGTGCCGAAGCGCTCGGCATGAGCAAGAAAACGCGCCATCAGTTCCGGGCCTTGTACGCCTTCGGCGTCGGCAGGCCAGTTGTCGACTTCGGTGGTGGTCATCAGTTGTCCGCCTTGTTCGACACCGGTAATGATGACGGGCTTGAGGTTGGCGCGGGCGGCATAGACGGCGGCGGTGTAGCCGGCAGGACCGGAGCCGAGGATGATGAGTTTGTGATGGTTGCTCATGATGGTTTCCTTACTGAGAGATTGAGTGTGTTTCAGACGAGGTAGATTTTACTTGAAACTCAGGTCGTCTGAAAATGAAGATGCACCCGCCCCCCCTTTTCTTTTGATAAAGGGTAGTGGCTGAAGGCATCTTGCATTTTATGGCTAGGGATAAACAAAGGTCGTCTGAATTTTCAGACGACCTTCATCCGTCTTAATCAGCAAATACGTTGTCTTTTCCTAATAACCATTCTTTGCCGAATCGGAAACCCGTTTTAAAAAACCAGATGGCTTTAGCGGCGGCGACCAAAACCGCGACTCATTGGACGGCGATGGTTGGACGGCTGCTGGGTGGTTTGGCGGTAACGTTGCTGTTGCGCCGCTTGTTGTTGTGCAGGCAGGCTGCGGGTATTGAGTTGCTGGCTGGTACGGCTGTTAGGACGGGCCGTTTGATAATAATTGGCGCGGGCGCGTTGGGCAATCGGGCTGTTTTGATTGCGCGCTTGTGTGAATTTGTTTGCCAGCGCGTTACCGATGAATGCGCCTGCCGCTGTACCAACCAAGCTTTGCAGCAGCCAGCTGCCAGTGGATTGGTCGTAAATATATTGTTGTCCGTCTGTTCCGGTCACAGGCTGACCATTGTTGCCATTGGCTTGTGCTTCGGCAGGAATAGTGTCTTTCACACCTTCCGGCGTGAGTTGGTAAATCGTATTGTCTTGTTGTTGGGCAAGTTGCTGCTGAAGCGCTTCGATTTGTTTTTGCTGCTGCTCAAGCTGGGCTTGGGTATTGTCTTTGCAGGCGGCAAGAGCAAGTGAGGAAAGTGCGGCTAAGGCAATGAGTTTTTTCATTTTTTTATCCTTTTTTGAAGTGGTATTGTCCAAGCCGAGCGTTATCGGCAAACTGCGCGTCAATATACTGCGCCTTGCCGTGGTATATGGTGCAAATTTGATTTTTATCAAGTGTGTCAAAATGGTTTACAAAGGCAGACGGGGAAGTTTGGCTGCGAAAGCAAGGCTGTTGGCAATCAGGCTGCCATGATTTTCCATTTCGTGTTCGGTTTCAACAATCAGCAAGTTATCAGGGCGACGGGCATGCAGGCTCATGTGCATTTGAGCGGGGGTAAATGGAAGATGATGACGCTTGGCAAACGCTTGGGCGCGTTGGTTGGCGGTTTTCAACATCGGCAACAACGTGATATCCAGATGAAAACGTTGTACACCCAATACTAAGATACGTGCTGCAAAAAAATCCGCTTCTTCCGTAAAGACAGCAGGACTGCTTGCATCGAAATCGTGTCTTTCCACGGCAATCAAAGTGGCAACCATACGGATTTGCGGAATCAATGCCTCGCTGATCAGCGTATCTGCACTGCCCGGCAAAGTTTGGGAAGCTGTTGTGTGATGGCTGTTGCCGTCAACAATCATTTGGCAGCGGTGTAATGGAAGCATTTTTGTTTGGGCGTTTATGGACGGGGTCATGGCTGTAATCCTGATTAAGTTGCGGGTTATTTCACATTTCAATTGATGCGGCCATGTGCAGGTAACAAAAAAGCCGCTCAAATGAGGCGGCTCTGATTTGCGTATCCCTATCTCTAATCTGTTTCAGACAAGCGCAAAAAAGTACCGCACGTTTGTGTGGTACCAATAGAAGAAAGCAGATGAACGATGCGCTGTTTGCATGACAGAATACATAAATAATGGAATAGGTAATGTGTGCAGTTTAAAACAAAAATTCTAAATATTTCAAGAGCAGCAAGAGAAATAATACAAAAATATTTATAACTTATTATTATTCATATGATTTTATTTCAGTTTAAAACCACATATGCCGCATATTCACTTCTTAACAAAGCAGGAAACCGTCTCTTTTACTGACAAAGTATAGTGGATTAACTTTAAACCAGTACGGCGTTGCCTCG
>CALDNV010000081.1:0-3734 GCA_937914605.1 uncultured Neisseria sp. | reverse complement strand
GAACGCCTACATCAATACCGCACACGGCACGCGCGGACTCGCCACCGCCCCCGTCTGCGCCGCCGCCATTACCGCCGACATCCTCGGCCTGCCCCAGCCCCTGTCCCAACGCCTGCGCACCGCCCTGCATCCAAACCGCGCCGTCATCCGCGCCATCGTGCGGCAGCAGCCTTTGCGCTTTGATGCGTAGGAGGTCGTCTGAAAAGCTGCCTGAGCACGCTGTCAATCGACCTCCGTTTCCACTATAATGTCGCATCCCATGCCCATACGGAACAGGCCGTCTGTTTTCAGACGACCTGTTTCTTTATTTCCGCTTTTTTAAAGTCCTACAAACACTTATGCTGCTCGACCTCAACCGCTTTTCCTTTTCCGTCTTCCTGAAAGAAGTCCGCCTGCTGACCGCCCTTGCCCTGCCCATGCTGTTGGCGCAAGTCGCGCAGGTGGGCATCGGTTTCGTCGATACCGTGATGGCGGGCGGTGCGGGTAAGGAGGATTTGGCGGCAGTGGCTTTGGGCAGCAGCGCGTTTGCCACGGTTTATATTACGTTTATGGGCATTATGGCGGCGTTGAACCCGATGATTGCCCAGCTTTACGGCGCGGGTAAAACCGGTGAAGTGGGCGAAACGGGGCGGCAGGGGATTTGGTTCGGGCTGTTTTTGGGGATTTTCGGCATGGTATTGATGTGGGCGGCGATTACGCCGTTCCGCAACTGGCTGACCTTGAGCGATTATGTCGAAGGCACGATGGCGCAGTATATGTTGTTCACCAGCCTGGCGATGCCGGCGGCAATGGTACACCGCGCCCTGCACGCCTACGCTTCCAGCCTGAACCGCCCGCGCCTGATTATGTTGGTCAGCTTCGCGGCGTTTGTGTTGAACGTGCCGCTGAACTATATTTTCGTTTACGGCAAATTCGGTATGCCCGCTTTGGGCGGCGCGGGCTGCGGACTGGCGACGATGGCGGTGTTTTGGTTCAGCGCGCTGGCATTGTGGATTTATATCGCTAAGAAAAAATTCTTCCGCCCGTTCGGACTGACGGCGAAATTCGGCAAGCCGGATTTTGCGGTGTTCAAACAGATTTGGAAAATCGGCGCGCCCATCGGGCTGTCTTATTTTTTGGAAGCCAGTGCGTTTTCGTTTATCGTGTTTTTGATTGCGCCTTTCGGCGAGGATTATGTGGCGGCGCAGCAGGTCGGCATCAGTTTGTCGGGGATTCTCTATATGATTCCGCAAAGCGTCGGCTCGGCAGGGACGGTGCGCATCGGTTTTTCACTGGGACGGCGCGAATTTTCGCGGGCGCGTTATATTTCCGGCGTGTCGCTGGTATCGGGCTGGGCGCTCGCCGTGATTACCGTGCTTTCCTTGGTATTATTCCGTTCTCCGCTGGCAAGCATGTACAACAATGATCCGGCGGTTTTAAGCATCGCCGCCACCGTCCTGCTGTTCGCCGGCTTATTTCAACCGGCAGACTTTACCCAATGTATCGCGTCCTACGCCCTGCGCGGCTATAAGATCACCAAAGTACCGATGTTCATCCACGCCGCCGCCTTCTGGGGCTGCGGCCTGCTGCCGGGCTATCTGCTCGCCTACCGTTTCGATATGGGCATTTACGGCTTCTGGACGGCATTGATTGCCTCGCTCACCATCGCAGCCGTCGCCTTGGTGTGGTGCTTGGAATTGTGCAGCAGGGAGATGGTCAGAACGCATAAGGTCGTCTGAAAACTCCGCCGATTAAAATATCGAAACAATGGGCTGAAGCCCGCCACTGACAATACCCATTTTAAAGTTTAAACCCATGCAACCCATCCAATACCAAACCGACCTCACCCCCTACAACACCTTCGGCCTTCGCGCCCAAGCCCAAGCCTTTATCGCGCTTGAACACGCCAACGAGTTGCGCGACATCGTCCGACTGCCCGAGTTCGACCGCGATACTGTTTTATGGCTCGGCGGCGGCAGCAACATCCTCTTGATGCAGGATTACGCCGGACTGGTCGTCCATATGGAAAACAAAGGCATACGCGAAATTGCGCGTTCAGACGGCCTCGTTTACATCGAAGCACAGGCAGGCGAAATCTGGCACGATTTTGTCCTGCACACCGTCGCGCTGGGCTTGAACGGTCTGGAAAACCTGAGCCTGATTCCGGGCACGGTCGGCGCGTCGCCCGTGCAAAACATCGGCGCATACGGCGTTGAGGCGAAAGACGTGATTCACAGCGTGCGCTGTTTCGATTTGGATACGGAAACCTTTGTCGAGCTTGCCAATGCCGATTGCCGCTTCGCCTACCGCGAAAGCCTGTTCAAACAGGAAGGCAAAGGGCGTTATGTGATTGTTTCGGTCGTATTCGCCCTGAAAGAGCGTTTCGAGCCGAATTTGGGTTACGGCGATTTGGCAGCCGCCGTTGCCGAACTGAGCGCGGGCAGGGCGCCGACGGCGAAAGACGTTTCCGATGCAGTGTGTGCAATCCGCAACAGTAAACTTCCTAATCCTAACGTACTTGGTAATGTCGGCAGTTTCTTTAAAAACCCCGTCGTCAGCGCGGAAAAAGCCGCTTCCCTGTTGCAGCAGCATCCCGATATGCCGCACTATCCGCAGCCCGACGGTTCGGTCAAACTCGCTGCCGGCTGGCTGATCGACCAATGCCGTCTGAAAGGCTTCCAAATCGGCGGCGCGGCGGTACACGACAGGCAGGCTTTGGTTTTGGTGAACAAAAACAATGCTTCTTCAGACGACGTCCGGAAATTGGCGCAACATGTCTGCGATACAGTATTTACTCGATTTCAGGTAGAATTACACGCCGAACCCAATTGGCTGCCCGCTTCGTTCAGCCTGTAAATCCAAGGAGTATGCCCGTGACCCGCATTGCAAAAACCAATACTTACACCCGCATCATCGACGCCAGCCTGACGCTCTTCAACGAGGAAGGTGAGCGCAACATCAGTACCAACCATATCGCGGCGCATTTGGGCATCAGTCCGGGCAATCTTTATTACCACTTCCGCAACAAAGACGAAATCATCGTCCAACTGTTCAAACGTTACAGCGAAGCCCTGCTGGCATACCTGAATGAAGCCGTGTTGCCGTCCGATGTGGAAGACTCCATCAACTATATGGCGGGCATTTACGACGTTATGTGGGAATACCGCTTCCTCTTCAGCGACGTGAACACCCTGCTTGCGCGCAGTGCCGAACTTTTGGGCGAGCACAACACCTTCACCCAAGCCAAAGTCTCTCCGCTCTTGGTCAACCTGCTCACCCAGCTCAACGGTCTGAACATCATCCAAGCCGACCAAACCGCCATGAACGACCTCGCCGTCAATATGTGGATGGTCACGAAATACTGGTTCGACTTCGACAGCTCCCTGCGCGGACGCACCAAGCTGACCGAAGACTCCAAAGCACGCGGCATCCGTCGCACCTTAAGCCTCCTGCGCCCCTACCTATTACCGGAACACCGCGAGGAATACGACCGGAAAATAGGCGGTGCGCAGTCATAATCTTCATGCCGTCTGAGCTGATTTTCAGACGGCATTCATCTATAAACATGATACATAACCCTCTTTCCACCTCCCCCGACGCATCCATCTTAGGCCTAGGCTACCTCGGCCGCTCTTTGGCGCAAAAACTCTACGAAAACGGCAGCCGCGTCGCCGCAGTCAAGCGCAACCTGACTTCGGACGATATTAATCTGCCCATACGCCTCGACACCCTCGACCTCAATCAAGACAACGTGT
>CALDNV010000080.1:0-1088 GCA_937914605.1 uncultured Neisseria sp. | reverse complement strand
GGTTTGAGCGTGATCCAGTGCTTAACTTATGCCGCCAAATCCCGCGGTATTCCTGATGCGCGACTTCCCGATTTGCTGCTGGAAACCGTTCGCCTGCTTAATTTGGAACATAAACTGTATGCCAAAGTCAGCGACCTTTCCCGCGGTCAGAAACAGCGTGTCGGTATCGGGCAAGTCATCATCCATCGTCCTAAGTTCTTGCTTTTGGATGAACCTGCCAGCGGTCTTGACCCTGAGGCACGACATGAATTGTCTTTGTTGCTGCTGAAGCTCAAAGATGAAGGCATGAGCATTTTGGTGTCGAGCCATATTCTTTCCGAGCTGGACGAATATTGTTCGCATATGCTGGTTATCAAAGGCGGACGTGTTCAGGCATTTCAATCTGTTAATGATGATGTTAACGAAGATCAGACTGTTTCGCTGCAATTTGTCGGTTTGGATGAATCCATATTCGAGCGGGTCCGCAATACGGAAGGCGTGAAGCAGGCAGAATGGAACAATCATGCCGTTACCGTCATATTGGATGCGGGAGAAGAAGCACGTGCGGCCTTGTTGCGCAAACTGTTTGAACAAAACCTGCCTTTGAGCGAAGCTGCCGTCATTAAAGCGTCGCTGCTAAACAGTTATCAAAACAGCCTCAATCTCCACGAGCAGGAGCAACAAGAGCAACAGGAGCAAGCCGATGGACAATAAATTGAATATCCCCAAAATCCGGGTTAACGCCGAATTTCAAAGGCTGATGTGGCTCAACATGAGCTGGGGCATGATTGCAGGCATCATCATACTCTACAGCCTGTTTGTTTTTGCCAATGCCAATTCTGAAAACCTGGTGGAATATATTGCCAGCGTCGGTGCGTTCGGTACCGGCATTTCAAATATCGCCCTTTATCTGCAGATTGAGCGCAGTTTGCGCCAAGATGTATCCAGCAATGCATTTGATCAGTTGCGTATGTCTTCTTTGTCTCCGTGGCAGATGGCTTGGGCGAGGATTGTTGTCGCGCCTTTGACCGGCTGGGTTATTTTCCTTGTCGGCTGGATACTGATCGGCCTAACGATGTTTCATTTCAACCATGAAGACAGCGATGTTT
>CALDNV010000079.1:0-1906 GCA_937914605.1 uncultured Neisseria sp. | reverse complement strand
TTTGAGCTAAGGCGAGGCAACGCCGTACTGGTTTAAAGTTAATCCACTATAAATCAACGATATTCTGTTAATGCCCGCTCCCTGAAAAACCCAAAAGGTCGTCTGAAAACCTTAAATCAGGATTTTCAGACGACCTTTCTTCATCCGGCGCGGCAAATGTTTGCCCAACTTAGCCAAAGCTACCGCCGAAACCTACATCCCGCCGTAATTCGGCCCGCTTGCGCCTTCGGGGCAAATCCAAGTGATGTTTTGCGTCGGGTCTTTGATGTCGCACGTTTTGCAGTGCACGCAGTTGGCGGCGTTGATTTGCAGGCGCGGGCTGCCGTTTTCTTCGACGATTTCATACACACCAGCGGGACAATAGCGCGTTTCGGGCGAGGCGTATTCTTTGTAGTTCACGTCTATCATCGTTTGCGGATTTTTCAGCACCAAATGGTCGGGCTGGTTTTCTTCGTGCGCGAGGTTGGCGAGGAAGACGCTGCTTAAGCGGTCAAAGGTCAACACGCCGTCGGGTTTCGGATAATCAATCGGCTTGCACGCGGCGGCTTTTTTGAGCTGCTCGTTGTCTTTGCCGTGATGTTTCAAGGTCCACGGGGCCTTGCCTCTAAAAATCATTTGGTCGATGCCGGTATAGATTGAACCGAGGTAAACGCCCCATTTAAATGACGGACGGACATTACGCGCGGCGTAGAGCTCTTGATACAGCCAGCTTTGTTCGAAACGTTGCTGATAATCCGCTGCCTCTTTGCCGCTGTCGAAACCCTCCACTTCTTCAAGATTTTCCAACAACGGAAACACAGCCTCTGCAGCGAGTATGGCAGATTTCATCGCGGTATGAATGCCTTTGATGCGCGGCATATTGAGGAAACCCGCCGCATCGCCGATTAAAACGCCGCCCTTGAACGAGAGCTTCGGCAGGCTTTGCAGACCGCCTTCAATCAGCGAACGCGCGCCGTAAGCGATGCGGCGACCGCCTTCGAAGGTTTTACGGATTTCGGGATGGGTTTTGAAACGTTGGAACTCTTCAAACGGCGACAGATAAGGATTTTGATAATCCAAACCGACTACAAAACCGACGGCGACCTTATTGTCGTCGAAATGGTAAACAAACGCGCCGCCGTAGGTTTTGCTGTCCAGCGGCCAGCCCGCGCTGTGCACCACCAAGCCAGGCTGATGTTTTTCAGACGACACTTCCCAAATTTCTTTGATGCCCAAGCCGTAAGTTTGCGGCTGGCTGTTTCGGTCGAGTTGGAAACGCTCGATAATTTGCTTGGAAAGTGAACCGCGGCAGCCTTCGGCAAACAGAGTTTGCTGCGCCCAAAGCTCCATGCCGGGCTGGAAACTGTCAGTCAGCTCGCCGTCTTTGCCGATGCCCATATTGCCGGTCGCAATACCTTTGACCGAACCGTCTTCGTGATACAGCACTTCGGCAGCGGCAAAGCCTGGATATATTTCCACGCCCATATTTTCCGCCTGCTCCGCCAACCAGCGCACGACTTCGCCCAAGCTGACGATGTAATTGCCATGATTGTCAAAATTGGGGGTAACCGGCAGATTGAACGCTTTTTTCTCGGTCAGGAACAACACTTTGTCCTGCGTTACCGCGCGCGTCAGCGGCGCGCCTTTTTCTTTCCAGTCGGGAATCAGCTCGTTCAGCGCAATCGGATCAATGACCGCACCCGCCAGCGAATGAGCACCCGCCTCAGAACCCTTCTCCACCACGCAAACGCTGATTTCGCGTCCGTTTTTTTCGGCAAGCTGCTTGAGTTTGATGGCGGCAGACAAACCCGACGGGCCTGCGCCGACAATCACGACATCGTACTGCATACTGTCGCGGGTGATGGATTCTGTCATGGCGGTTCCTGTATGTTTATTATAGTGGATTAACTTTAAACCAGTACGGCGT
>CALDNV010000078.1:0-4221 GCA_937914605.1 uncultured Neisseria sp. | reverse complement strand
TCATACACGCGCCCAAACTGACGGCGAGCGAAAGCCCGGCGTGCTTCAAAGGACCGATAAAGGCAAGGTTCATCAACTGCGTGCAGATGAGCGTGAAGATGGCGATTTTGACCGGCGTTTTGATGTTTTGCCGTGCATAGAAACCGGGTGCCAACACTTTGACCATGATAGATCCGAGTATACCGACAGAATTGGCAATCAGCGCTTGCTGCGTCATCTGCGCGTCAAACAGTGAAAACTTACTGGACATAAACAGCGTCGCCAACAACGGGAACGACAATACCGCAACCCCGACTGTCGCCGGCAGCGCCAGCAGCATACACAGACGCAACCCCCAATCGAGCAGTCCGGAAAACTGCTCGGTATTCTGATTGACGGCGTGTTTGGACAAAGTTGGCAGCAAAATCGTACCGAGCGCCGCACCCAAAACACCGCTGGGCAGCTCCATCAGACGGTCGGCGTAATACATCCACGTAATGCTGCCCGATTGCAGATAGGACGCAAAAATCGTGTTGATCACCGAAGAAATCTGTACCACGCTCACACTCAAAATCGCAGGTGCCATCTGTTTCATCACGCGGTTGACCGCTGCATCTTTGAAATTAAGCTTAGGCAACTTCAAAAAACCTAGTTTTGCCAACCAAGGCAGCTGGAAGCCGAGCTGCAAAATTCCGCCGACAAAGACCGCCCACGCCAACGCGGTCACAGGCGGATCAAAATAGGGGATGAAATATATTGAGAAAACGATAAAAGAAATATTCAAAAACGTCGGCGTAAATGCAGGAATACTGAATTTATGATAGGAATTAAGGATTGAGCCGACAAAGGAAGACAGAGAAATAAACAAGATATACGGGAACGTTATCTTCAGCAAATCGATGGAAAGCAAAATCTTTTTCGGCTCTTTAAAGCCGGGCGCGGAAGCCTGAATCACCCAAGGCGCGGCTAGAATGCCCAGCGCGGTAACGATGACCAAGACAAATGACAACATCCCTGCCACATGGCGAATAAACGCCTCCGTCGCTTCTTTCGAACGCGTTTCCTTATATTCCGCCAAAATCGGCACAAAAGCCTGGGCAAACGCCCCTTCCGCAAAGATACGGCGCAGCAGGTTGGGCAGTTTAAATGCCACAAAAAAAGCGTCGGTCGCCATGCTCGCACCAAACGTGCGGGCAATTACCGCATCACGCAAAAAACCAAGTATGCGCGACAGCATTGTTAAGCTACCGACCCTTGCCAAAGCCCCTAACAAGTTCATCCGTTTTATTCCTTCAAAAGTCCAGACGTCGTCTGAAAGACGCGTATTGTACGACAGAATATGCAAATCTAGGCAAATCGGTATTCCAACAGGCAAACATATAGCGGATGAACACCCCCTGCTTCGTTACCTGTTCCTTATGTTGCCCACCATCAAAAAGGTCATCTGAAAACCTATTTTCGGGTTTTCAGACGACCTTTTGCTTGATCAAATCACTTCAATTATTGCCCGATAGGAATCAGCAGTGAACCAGCGTGCCTTCGTCTTCGCCGGTAATGACGCGTTTGAGCGAGCCTTGTTTGGCGATGCCGAAGACGACGATGTTGAGTTTTCGTTCGCGGCAGAGGGCGAAGGCAGTCGCGTCCATGACTTTGAGGTTTTTGTTCAATGCTTCGTCAAAGGTGATGGTTTCGTAGCGCGTGGCGGACGGGTCTTTTTTCGGGTCTGCGGTATAAACGCCGTCCACATTGGTGGCTTTGAGCATGACGTCGCAGTTCATTTCGGCTCCGCGCAGGGCGGCGGCGGTGTCGGTGGTGAAGAACGGGTTGCCGGTACCGGCGGCGAAGATGACGACTTTGCCTTCTTCAAGGTATTGGATGGCTTTGGGGCGGGCGTAGGTTTCGGCGATTTGTTGCATGGAAAGCGCGGATTGCACGCGCGCTTTGATGCCGAGGGTTTCGAAGGCATCTTTGAGGGCGAGTGCGTTCATGACGGTCGCCATCATGCCCATGTAGTCGGCTGTGGCGCGGTCCATACTGCCTGCTTGGGCGGATACGCCGCGGAAGATGTTGCCGCCGCCGACAACGATGCCGACTTGTACGCCCATTTTGACGATTTCGGCGATTTCACCGACGGTTTGGACGATGGTGTCGTGATTGATGCCGAAAGGGTCGGAACCCATCAGGGATTCGCCGGAGAGTTTCAGTAATACGCGTTTGTATTTGATTTGCTGTGTCATGGGATACCTTGCTTTCTTTGGGTGGATAGCGCTCGTTATGCAGGGCGCTGCTTCAATTCGGGGAAAGGGCGTTTGATTTTTCAGACGACCTTTCGGGATGTTTGGCTGACAGGGTAACGCGTTTTCCGTGGGTGTATGGGTTTGGATAAATTATTATGTGTTGATTATGATGAAATATTTTCTGTTCGACAGTATTTTAAACAGTGTAACTCTCAAAAAAAAGCACCCTGATTCGTTTGGAATCCAGGTGCTTTCTTTTTCATTTCTGCCTTACACTTTAGCAGCAGCGGCAACTTCGGCTGCGTAGTCGACAACGGCTTTTTCGATGCCGTCGCCTACTTTGTAGCGGACGAAGCTGATGATTTCGGTGCCGTTTTCTTTAGCGAATTGGGCAACGGTTTGGTCAGGGTTCATCACGAATGCTTGGCCGTTCAGGGTGATTTCGGCCAAGAATTTGCGGATACGGCCTTCAACCATTTTAGCGGCGATGTCGGCAGGTTTGCCGGAAGCGATGGCTTGCTCGGTGTAGATGTGGCGTTCTTTTTCGATGGTTTCGGCATCTACTTCGGCTTCGGTTACGCATTGCGGTTTGGCGGCAACGATGTGCATACCGATTTTACGCGCTACGTCTTCAGAGCCTTTGAACTCAACCAATACGCCTTCGGTAGCCAATGCACCGTGGATGTAGGCAACCAGTTGGTTGGCGGTGTCGATGACTTGGAAGCGGCGGACAGACATGTTCTCGCCCAATTTGGCGATGATGGCTTTGCGTTCTGCTTCAACCAGTTCGCTCAGTTCTTCAACGGTAGCCGGTTTTTTCTCGGCAGCAGTTTTCGCAACGAAGTTGGCGAATTCTACGAAGCCTGCGTCTTTGGCAACGAAGTCGGTTTCGCAGTTTACTTCAACCAATGCACCGACATTGCCGTTGATGGCGTAAGCCAATACGCCTTCGGCAGCGGTACGGCCGGCCAGTTTGCCGGCTTTTGCGCCGGATTTGATGCGCAGGATTTCTTCGGCTTTTTCGAAGTTGCCTTCGGCTTCAACCAAGGCTTTTTTGCATTCCATCATGCCCAGGCCGGTAGCGGCGCGCAGGTCGGCAACCATTTTTGCAGTAATTTCTGCCATTTTGAATCTCCTAGATTTTGGGGAAACACGGGGTATCCGTGTTTGGGAATGGGGTCGTCTGAAAAGGTTTTTCAGAACGGGATTTGAGAAAAGGGGCATAACGCCCCTCTTCGGTTTGCCGGATTACTCGGCGGCAGCTTCTTGGGCAGCGGCTACGGTTTCTTGCAGCGCTTGGTTTTTGCCTTCCAAAACTGCGTCGGCGATGCCGCGGCAGTACAGGCGGATGGCTTTGGCGGAGTCGTCGTTACCGGGGATGACGTATTTCACGCCGTCAGGGCTGTTGTTGGTATCGACTACGGCGATAACGGGGATGCCCAGTTTTTCAGCCTCGACCAGAGTACCTTTTTGGTAGCCGGTGTCGATAACGAAAATCGCGTCAGGCAGGCCTTTCATGTTTTTGATACCGCCCAAAGAACGTTCCAGTTTTTCAACGTCGCGTTGCATTTCCAGAATTTCTTTTTTGTTGAAACCGCCTTCGGCAGCGTTTTCCAAAGCGGCGGTTTTTTCTTCCAGGCGTTTGATGGATTGCTTAACGGTTTTGTAGTTGGTCAGCATGCCGCCCAACCAACGGTGATCGACGAAAGGCATACCGGCGCGGGTAGCTTCTTCGCGGATGATTTCACGCGCTTGACGTTTGGTGCCGACGAACAGCACGGTGCCTTTGTTGGCAACCAGACGGCGTACGGCTTCTTGCGCTTCTTGGAACATCGGCAGGGTTTTTTCCAGGTTGACGATGTGGATTTTATTGCGCGCACCGAAAATGTATTGTGCCATTTTCGGGTTCCAGAAACGGGTTTGGTGGCCGAAGTGAACGCCGGCTTCAATCATCTGACGCATAGTAATTTGAGACATTTTATTTCCTTGAAAGGGTTAAGAGCAC
>CALDNV010000077.1:0-6753 GCA_937914605.1 uncultured Neisseria sp. | reverse complement strand
TCCGTACTATCTGTACTGTCTGCGGCTTCGTCGCCTTGTCCTGATTTAAATTTAAGCCACTATAATCGCAGCTTCAGTTCAAACCGCCGGCAGCCATCCGCGTATGCGTTTTTCCATTGCGTCGGCACTCAAGCCCAAATCGTCCAAAAGTTTTTTCGGATCGCCGTGTTCGGTTACGGTGTCGGCAACGCCCAAAAGCAAAACGGGTTTGCAGATGCCGTGTTTCGCCAACACTTCCAACACCGCGCTGCCTGCGCCGCCTTGTTCGGCGTTTTCTTCGGCGGTAACGATGTAGTCGTGGCTTTGGGCGAGGCTGACGATGAGTTCTTCGTCTATCGGTTTGACGAAGCGCATATCGGCGACGGTGGCGTTCAGTTTTTCGGCAACCGCCAATGCGGGAGCGACCATGCTGCCGAAGGCGATGAATGCGGTTTTCTCGCCTTGGTGGCGGATGATGCCTTTACCGATGGCTACGGTTTCAAGGTCGTCTGAAACGGGGGCGCCTGTTCCCGTACCGCGCGGATAGCGGACGGCGGCGGGGGCGTTTGCCTGATAGCAGGTCGAAAGCAGCAGGCGGCATTCGTTTTCATCGCTCGGCGTGGCAACAATCATGTTCGGCACGCAGCGCAAGAAGCTCAAATCGTACAAACCGGCATGGGTCGGACCGTCTGCGCCGACAATGCCCGCACGGTCGACGGCAAACAAAACGGGCAGGTTTTGCAGGGCGATGTCGTGCACCAGTTGGTCGTAGCCGCGCTGGAGGAAGGTGGAATAAATGGCGACGACGGGCTTCATGCCTTCGCAAGCCAAACCGCCGGCAAAGGTAACAGCGTGCTGCTCGGCGATGCCGACGTCGAAATAACGGTCGGGGAATTGTTGTTCGAATTCGACCAGTCCGCTGCCCTCGCGCATGGCGGGGGTAATCGCCGCCAATCGGGAATCTGCCGCCGCCTGGTCGCACAGCCATTTGCCGAACACTTGCGTATAGGTCGGTTTGGCGGCGGGTTTGTTTTCTTTTTCAGACGGTAAAGAGTTCTTGAAGTCGTCCGAACCGTCTTTAGGCAGGTTGACGACGGCGTGGTATTTGACGGGGTCGTTTTCGGCGAGTTTGTAGCCGTTGCCCTTTTTGGTGATGACGTGCAGCAGTTGCGGGCCTTTGCGTCCGCGCAAGTCTTTCAATACGTCAACCAGATGCTCGACGTTGTGGCCGTCCACAGGGCCGGTGTAGCGGAAACCGAAGTTTTCAAACAAAGAGAGCGACTGCTTGGCGTGTTCGGCTTCGCCCGCCAGCGTTTTGATTTTGTGCTCGACTTTTTGGGCAAGCTCCATCGCGCCGGGCAGCTTGTCCAAAACCTTACTCGATTGCGCCTTGATGGTGCTCAATACGCCGCGCATATCGCGTACGACGTTGCTGGCAAGGTATTTCGGCAGCGCGCCGACGTTGGGGGAAATCGACATTTCGTTGTCGTTGAGGATAACCAGCAGGTTCACGTCCATATCGCCCGCGCAGTTCAAGGCTTCAAACGCCTGACCCGCCGTCATCGCGCCGTCGCCGATAATGGCGACGCTGCGGCGGTCGCTGCCCAAGAGTTTGTCTGCCGCCGCCATGCCCAAAGCCGCGCCGATGGAAGTAGAGGAATGACCCACGCCGAAAGCGTCGTATTCGGATTCGCTGCGCTTGGGGAAACCCGCCAAGCCGCCGTAGCGGCGCATGGTGTGCATCTGGTCTTTGCGACCGGTGAGGATTTTGTGCGGATAGCTTTGATGGCCGACATCCCAAACCAGCTTGTCTTCAGGCGTGTGATAAACGTAGTGCAGAGCCACCGTCAGCTCGACCGCGCCCAGATTGCTGGCGAAATGCCCGCCGGTTTTGCCTATCGAATCCAGCAGAAACTCCCGCAGCTCGGCGGCGACTTGGGGCAACTGTTTTTTATCCAGACGGCGCAAATCTTGCGGGCTGCCGACGGTATCGAGTAGCGGAGTGTGGCTCATGGTGTGTCTTTGCAGGCTTATTTGTGTATAGCGGGCAATTATAGCAAGAGTTTAGAAAGACGTGGGTTTCCTGCCGGAGGTCGGGTATCGCCGTTAAGCCGTTGCCTGCCGATGGACGCGGAGTTTGGGAATGTGTGTAAGGGTCGTCTGAACATGAAATTACACGCCCCGTATGCTACAATCAACAGATAATTCCATCGGTACCAACATCATGAAACCCCATAAAAAAGGCAATATTTTCATCATCTCCGCTGCTTCCGGTACGGGCAAGACCACGCTGGTTTCCCGTCTTTTGAAAAACAACGACGATTTGCGCGTCTCTGTATCGCATACCACCCGTCAGCCGCGCGAAGGCGAGCAGCACGGCGTGCATTATCATTTTGTTCCCAAAGAAGAATTTGAATCCTTAATTGAACAAAAAGCCTTCCTCGAACACGCAAACGTTTTCGGTAATTATTACGGAACCAGCATCGCGGGGGTCAATTCCCTTAGCGAAGAGGGTTACGATGTGATTTTGGAAATCGACGTGCAAGGTGCGGCGCAAGTGCGCAAATCCCTGCCCGAAGCCAGCAGCATCTTCATCTTGCCGCCTTCGTTCGAAGTCCTTGCCGAACGCCTTAACGGGCGCGGCACCGACAGCGAGGAAGTCATTCAAACCCGCCTCTCCAAAGCACGTCACGAAATCGAACAATCCGTCCTGTTTGACTATATTGTCGTCAACGATGATTTAGACAGAGCGGAAGCCGATTTGCTTCACATCATCAAAGCAGGTCGTCTGAAAAAATCTTCCCAGCAAGGATTTATCTCAAACCTGTTGGAAAATTCCTGAAAAACAGCGAAAATACGCATTTACATTCCATCACAAATTAATAGAAAGAAAGCAAACAAATGGCCCGTATCACCACTGAAGACTGCACTGGCAAAATCCCTAATCATTTCGACCTGACCCTCGTCGCCGCCCGCCGCGCGCGCCAGCTTGAAAACGGCAACGCCCCTATGGTTGACGACATCCGCAACAACAAACCGACCGTGACCGCCCTGCGCGAAATCGCCGCCGGTCAAATCGGTACCGAACTGCTGACCCGCAACAAATAATACCGGCAGGCAAAATCTGCCCAACCGCCGCGCGGATTGTATCGGCGCGACATCCGACCGATACAGTCTGACGGCTCAAAACAAAACACACACCGAAGGCCGTCTGAAATGCCCGCCCCCCAGCCCACTGCCCCCTACGACGCGCTGACTGCCGAAGCCCGCGAACTTTTGTTCCGTACCGCCTCCTATCTCAGCCCATCCGAACAGGCCGAGCTTGAAAAAGCTGTCGCCTACGCCTTTCACGCCCATGACGGACAAACCCGTAAAAGCGGCGAACCCTACATTACCCACCCCCTTGCCGTCGCCACGCAACTTGCGTTGTGGCATATGGACATACAAGGCTTGTGCGCGGGCGTGATGCACGACGTACTCGAAGACACTGGCGTATCCAAAATCGAAATGGCGGCAGAATTTGGCGAAACCATCTCCGAGATGGTGGACGGACTTTCCAAACTCGAAAAACTCAAATTTGAAGATCATGCCGAGCATCAGGCGGAAAGTTTCCGCAAGCTTATTCTCGCCATGACCAAAGACGTGCGCGTGATCGTCGTCAAACTCGCCGACCGCCTGCACAATATGCGCACGCTCGGCTCCATGCGCCCCGACAAACGCCGCCGTATCGCCAAAGAAACCCTCGAAATCTACGCCCAAATCGCCAACCGCATCGGCTTGAACAACGCCTACCAAGAGCTTCAGGATTTATCGTTTCAAAACCTCCACCCGAACCGCTACGAAACCCTTAAAAAAGCGATGGACAACAGCCGCAAAAACCGCCGCGACGTCGTCGGCAAAGTTTTGCGTGCCTTCAGTCAGCGTTTGGTCGGCGCGAACATCGAAGCCAAAATCAAAGGTCGGGAAAAAAACCTGTACAGCATCCATCAAAAAATGTTGGCGAAAAAATTGCGATTTGCCGAAGTCATGGACATTTACGGATTCCGCGTCATCGTCAACAGCATTCCCGCGTGTTACGCCGCACTCGGCGCGCTGCACAATCTCTATCAGCCTAAACCCGGACGCTTCAAAGACTATATCGCCATCCCCAAAAGCAACGGCTACCAAAGCCTGCACACGACCCTGGTCGGCCCATACGGCTTACCGATTGAAGTCCAAATCCGCACGCGCGAAATGGATGCCGTAGCCGAAGGCGGCATTGCAGGCCACTGGATATACAAATCCGGCGAAAATACCGTCGATCAAGCCGTCCTCCATACCAACCAATGGCTCAAAAACATCCTCGATTTGCAAGCCAGCAGCGCGAACGCCATCGAATTTCTTGAACACGTCAAAGTCGACCTGTTCCCCAACGAAGTCTATATCCTGACGCCCAAAGGCAAAATCCTTACCCTGCCTAAAGGATCGACGCCCATAGACTTCGCCTACGCCGTTCACACCGACATCGGCCACAAAACCGTCGCCGCCCGCATCAACAACACCATGATGCCCCTGCGTACCAAACTCAAAACCGGCGATTCCGTTGAAATCATCACTTCCGAACACGCCAAGCCCAATCCGGCATGGCTGAATTTCACCGTTTCCAGCCGCGCGCGCAGCGCCATCCGCCAATACGTCAAAAACCTCAACCGCCACGACGCCATCGTCCTCGGCGAAAACCTCCTGCAAAAAGCCCTGTCCAGCCTGTTGCCCAAAGACGTATTGCTTTCAGACGACCTCAAAGAAAAATACCTCGCCGACCTCAACGACAAACAAACCTCGTTTGAAGAAGTCCTCTACAACGTCGGTATGGGGCATACCCTGCCCGTGTACGTCGCCATGCACATCGCCGAACTGGCAGGGCAGCACTTCGGCAGCGAAGTCAAACTCAGCCCCATCAAAGTCAACGACCAAGAAACCGGCCGCATCCATTTTGCCGAATGTTGCCACCCCGTCCCGGGCGATTCCGTCCGCGCCCTTTTGGTCAAAGACAAAGGCATGATTATCCACCGCGATACCTGTCCGACCCTGCTCAAATCCGACCCCGAACAGCAGCTTGACGCGAACTGGGAAGGCATAGGCAGCCATACCTACCGCACCGGACTCAGTATCCAATCCGAAGACGCCCACGGCCTGCTCGCCCTTATGGCGCAAGCCATCTCTAACTCTGGCGCGGATATCGAGTCCGTCGAAACCCCCAACAAAGCGCTGGCAGGTACGGAAGGCTTTGTCGAATTCAAGTTCATCATCAAAGTGAAGGACTTGGCGCAAATCAACCAAATTATTCACAACCTGCACGCCATTCCCCAAGTGCGCAAAGTGGTTCGAAGCTAGGGAAGAAGGGAGGTAAAGCCGATGTCGTTTTGCCGCCTGATAGGGTTTAAGTTTTCTTAAAATCCGGAAGATACTTTCGCAAAATCAACAAGACGCGCGAAATACCACAAAGGTCGTCTGAAAACCGATATTCAAGGTTTTCAGACGACCTTCAAACTTGACAGGAACGACGCAATCAAAGATAATCCCGCAATTCATTTGCAGCCGCATTGACGGCATATCCGGCGCCAAGCCGACTTGTTAGGAGGTGATGTTTACATCACGGCGCGTATCCCGCCGGTCGCAAGATACCCGAGATACAAACAACCACTTTTTTGACAAACCGCCCCTTTTTACCTTTCTCCCTTTCGGCGGTTTGAAACCAGAATTCAATTTAAAGGAAATAAAATGCCTGCAATCCGCGTTAAAGAGAACGAACCCTTCGAAGTAGCCATGCGCCGTTTCAAACGTGCCGTAGAAAAAACCGGTCTGCTGACTGAGCTGCGCGCCCGTGAAGCTTACGAAAAACCGACTACCGAGCGCAAACGCAAAAAAGCCGCAGCCGTAAAACGCCTGCAAAAACGCCTGCGCAGCCAACAACTGCCTCCTAAAATGTACTAAACATCAATTGCAGGTCTGCCCTGTGATGCCGAAACACACCGCAAGGCTTGACCTGCGGTGTGTTTTGTTTTTCAGACGACCTGCAAGGCAAGGGGTTGTCTGAAAAATAGAGAATCCCTAAGGCAGTATGTGCAATACCATCTTCCATCTTTTCCCGAAAGTCATCCCATGAGCCTGAAAGCACAATTAACCGAAGACATGAAAACCGCGATGCGTGCCAAAGATCAAATTATAGTCAATTAAAATCAAAATAGGACAGTAGCGCATCGTCAAATCGGGCGTAATCAGACAATACGGTTCGCAGATACCGCTTAATATTCGCCCACACCTTCTCAATCGGGTTGAGCTCAGGTGAATAAGGTGCAAGAGGCAATACCTTATGTCCCCATTTTTCCGCCATTTCCCGTAAGACACCCATACGGTGAAATCGTGCATTATCTAAAATAATCACCGATTTTTGAGTCAATGCGGGCAGTAGGCATTGCTGAAACCACGCTTCAAAAAAGACTCCGGTCATCGTATTTTGATAAACCATCGGAGCAATCAGCCGGTTGCCGACTTGTGCGGACACCAGAGATAAGCGTCGGTATCTTTTTCCACTTATCTGCGCTTTCACTATTTGCCCTTTCGGGCTGCGGGCATAGGGACGGAACAGGTAGCGGTCAAATCCTGTTTCATCCAAATAAACACGTTGGTAGTCGGAAAATTCGGCCAGCTGTGTCAAATAATGCGTTACTTTGGCCGGATCTTGTTCTTTGTAAGTGGTGGTCTTTTTTTGCGCGTCATCCCCATCTGTTTGAG
>CALDNV010000076.1:0-3172 GCA_937914605.1 uncultured Neisseria sp. | reverse complement strand
TTGTTTGGCAGCCTGTCCGCCTTCTTGCGGAATGTAATCTAATGCTGTTGTCGAATTGTCGCCGCAAACGATGTTGTAGCTGGTCGTATCGAAATAACAAGTATTGTAGTCAGTACCCTCGGTAGCGGCAGATACAGCTGTACCGTTGAATAGGGTTTTACCGTTATTTTCTGCCGCGACGGCTTGGCCGCTGGCAAGCAGCAGGCCGGACATGATGGCGGTAAACGCGAAGCGCACGCCTGCGGAGGCAACGATGCCGCCTATACCTGATGAAGCCGTTTTCCCATGCGCTTTGGCAAATTCTGCCACCGCGTTCCACGTCTGTGTGGTTTCGCTCCATACGACACGATAGATTTTATTCATGCTGTCTCTCTGATTTAAAATGTTAAACAAATAAACTTAATATATTATTGAATTGATGGAATAACCTACTTTTCAAACATCCGACCCAATAACCAAAAATGAAAGCATCTTATTCGATGCCGATATTTCGATTGCAAAAATTATTCAACGGATATGACGCATATTGTCACTTTCAAACAAATTTCAGAATTTATCTATACCTCAGATAACAATCTCCCAAAACTGATTTATTGACCTTTGAGCTATTTATATATCCGCTTATCTTTAATAACTTCTATTTTCTTAACCTTACTTTGCAATTAAAGCGAAACTTTATCTTTTTATTTGAAAGCAATTTATATGCCAAAACCCTTTTACTCGGATTCATACGTACTAAAAAAATGATATTTTTAAGTATCCGACATCCAAAAATAAGCAAAGAGGTCGTCTGAAAATGTCTCAGACGACCTCTTCAAATCTCATGTTGATTTAATATTAACAAACTGTATTCAGAATACCATTATCAGTAAGTGGCAATGTGCAGCGACATTATTCTGTATAATGCCGCAATGTTTTTGAAACAAGGAATACAAATGCTTACCCCAGAACAAGTCAAATCGCTGATTGAAGGTGTTGCCGCTTGTGAACACGTAGAAGTCGAAGGCGACGGGCATCACTTTTTCGCCGTCATCGTCTCTTCCGAGTTTGAAGGCAAAGCCCGCCTCGCCCGCCACCGCCTGATCAAAGACGGCCTGAAGGCGCAACTGGCCAGCAACGAATTGCACGCGCTGTCGATTTCCGTTGCCGCCACGCCTGCGGAATGGGCGGCGAAGCAGCAATAAGCCGTTACCTCAGACAAAAAAAGGTCGTCTGAAACCTGAATCGGAGTTTCAGACGACCTTTTTTAATTTACACAATGTTGAATTGCCGCTTAATAAACATCAGGAATGCAGGCAGATTCAGTGTTGCTCCTTATGCCGCCGCTTCGAGTTTTTCGACCATGCCGACGCCGACGCCGCAGATGCCGACGTGCACCGCCACTACCGGCGATACGGGAACGCCGTCATCCAAGCAGATACCGGTCCGCTTGAAGAAGCGTTCTGCAAATATCCGATACCGGTCGCGTTCGCCCGTATAAAGACCGCCAAGGATAAACTGTTCCCTTGTTTTGCCTTGCATCAGTTTCAACACTTGGTCGATGATGGCATCAAACATTTTTTCGTCATCGGAAGTGGATTCGACCCGGCACAACTGATCTTGCGAAAAGCGCAATACGGCGCGCAGCCCCAACCAGTCACACAACGAAGCGCCCAATCTTGCCATCGTGCCGCTGCCGACAAGGGATTTGATTGTGGACAGTCCGAAAATGATGTTGCAACGTTCTTTTAAACCTTCCAAGTACGCAACGATTTCCGTCGGCGTTTTTCCTTCGCGCAACAGGCGGTCTGCTTCCAAAGCAAAAAAGCCTTCGGGCATGCAGCATGTCCCTGTATCGACGACATGGACTTTCAATTGCGGAACCTGCTCGGCAACTTGACGCACCATATCGGCAGAATCACTTAATTTGTGGCTCAACGTCGTCACGATGGCTTCGTGATAACCCTGACCGACCAAATATTGAAAAGTCCTCAATAAATCTTCAGACGACGGCGGTGTTGTAGAAACATCGCTGTCCAAATGCTCGCGGCGCCAATTGCAATATTCTTCATTGCTGATTTCCAGTCCGTCAGCGAACTCTTGTTGTTCCATAAATACATTCAGATGCAGAATCTGAATCGGGCTGTCCCGATCGAGTATGCCCGACAAAGAGCCACTCGACGTGGACAATACCGCGCAACGATATAAGGCATAAGAGCCTGCCATAAACTGCTCCCTTGTGCATCAAACAATGCAAAATCCCAAATAAATAAAGGACCATCTAAGCGGTCTATTTTAATGATAAACGGTATGTAAATTTTTGTCTACATATTAATAGTTTTGAGCATTATTTTGAAACTAAACACTATATTCTAAAATAATAGTTATCATTCATTGCCATATGGTTTTTATACCTCCTTTTGAACACCTGCGTTTACATATCGTTTACAATACAGCTACTTCTCAACCAAAAGACCACCCATGCCGAAAATCACCCTGATTGCCGCCTGCGCGCCCGACCGCTGCATAGGCATTAACAACACCATGCCTTGGCACTTGCCCGAGGACTTCGCATTTTTCAAATCCTATACCCTCGACAAACCCGTCGTGATGGGGCGGAAAACTTGGGAATCCCTACCCCGCAAGCCGCTGCCCGGCCGCCGCAATATCGTCATCAGCCGTCAGGCAGATTATCCGGCAGAAGGCGCGGAAACCGTCGGCAGCCTTGAAGAGGCTTTGGCATTATGTGCCGCTGCGGAAGAAATCATCATCATGGGCGGCGCACAAATCTATGCCCAAGCCCTGCCGCTTGCCAGCGATTTGCGGATTACCGAAGTGGCATTAGACGTCCAAGGCGATGCGTTTTTTCCCGAATTTTCGCCATCAGAATGGCGCGAAGCCGCCCGCGAAACCCACACCTCTGCCAACGGCACAGACTACGCATTCGTCCATTACACCCGCATCCGATAAACAAAACAGGCGGTTTGCCGTCAAACTATCCACCAGTGATGCGATGAATCAATAAAATCACAAAGGTCGTCTGAAAACCGGTTTTCAGACGACCTTTTGATCACCAAACAAGCCGATATAGCGCATTAAATTAAGCCGGCCGTAGCGTGGGCTTTGCCCGCGAGTCTACCGAAAAAATCCCGAACCGAACAATCGTTCCTGTCTCTTATACACATCTCCGAGC
>CALDNV010000075.1:0-2067 GCA_937914605.1 uncultured Neisseria sp. | reverse complement strand
AGACTTTGCACTATGATTTGTGCGCCTGATAATTGCATAATGACCTCTTTTATACGGCTTCAAACCAATAGGGGCAACCCGCCTCGCCACAGCACCTGTAATGCAAGCCCTCCAAGCAGCGGTTTAGGGTACGCGCATTGAAGAAACACGGCGACAGTCAGACTGTCCAATCAATTGGGATGAAACACAGAGTTTATGAATGAAAGAATGCAAACGATAACGCAAACCGCCTGTTCAATCAAGACAAAATCTTTCATCTTTTAACATTATCCGAATACCGAAAAGATTGAGTATTGATTTTTATAAAATAAATATTCGGGCATTCAGAATATATTAATGAAAATTGTTGACAGTTTTTATAGAAGGGGTCGTCTGAAACCTGTTTTACACTGTTTTCAGACGACCCTCAGGCTGCCACGCTTCTCCTCCGGTTTCGCATTCTCTATAAACTCATTTCTCCCGTTTTGTCTATGCCCTCCGGCATGTTTTCCAAGAAGAGATGCAGCAAATGATCAATCACCAAATCATTGGTGGTGCTGCAATAAGGCCTATTTGCATAATGTTCTTTGTGATGATGGTATTGACTTTTGATAATGGCGGAATCCTGAACCATCAGACGCTCAAGAAACGGGCGGAACAGATGGAATTTGATGGGCAACGGAAAGCGGCTTTTAGGAAAATGGACTCGGACATTTAAGCCCATACTGCCCTTGTTTTGAGGGATAAAAAAGGCGGAAATCCGATATTCATGACTGTTCGGTGTGAAGTAATCGATACGAACCAGCCCCGGGAATGTAAATGCCGCATTATTGACGGTAATGCCTTTGTCGAACAGCTTATTAATCAATCCGTTTTGCTGTTGATTGAGGCGATACTGCGTTACGAAACCACGTTCGTGGTGGCTCTGGCTGATTTGCATGCTTTGTTTGCCGTTGTTGCGCAGCAGTTTGGCATGAATATAGCGCGTATGGGTCGGATCAAGGAAGTTTTCGATGGCGTGGATAAAATCGCCTTCCATGTATCGGACGGCATTGGCGGTTTCAAAACCTTCCGGTGCTTCAAAATCGGCATACGGTTCAAAAGGAATACCAGAAACCAGGCAAACCCACACCCAATCGTCGTACTCTTGGCATGGAAACGTAGGAACATTCTCAGCTTCTTCACAAGCACACATCCCGCCGACAACCGTTAAAACTTTACCTTGCGCGTCAAACTCCCAGCCGTGATAACAACATTGGAGTTTACCCGAAACGATTTTGCCCGCACTCAGCGGCACATGCCGATGCGGACAACAGTCATCCATACAGGCTGCCTGTCCGTTCAGCCGTACCAATACCAGCTGCTGTCCCAACAATTCGCGATGAACGGGTTTGTCTTTCAGCTGCTTGCTCAGTATCAACGGATACCAAGCGCGTTTCATTTTTTCTATATTCATGGTTTGTGTCGTTTTATTTGATTGTGATGGCAAATCAACTTTTTTATGTTGATACACCTCTTTTGAAACTTACAGCATGGATTAACCTAGGCAGCTCTTGCGCTTATAGGGGCGGTAGGCTTTTCCATTAAAGCGGTAACGCGTTTCGGTGCAATATCCTGCATTACCTTCTGTAACGGCGATATCGCGCAAGCCGTTATGTTGTTGCGGCAAGATATTGATTCCATAGCCTCCGTCTTCCAACAAAACCTTTGATTTGCCGCGTCCGCTGGAGAGGATTTGGAATTCTGTCAATGCGCTGCCGCCCATTGTGCAGACTGCGACGAAATATTTAGCGTCCTTTTTCGAGGAAAGCGAAACAGATGCAACGGCAAAATCACCGCATTCGTTTTGTATGGATTTGAACGCAGGCTCTACCTTTGCATTGGCGGAATATTGACGGAATGCCGGATTGCCCGATACTTCCAACGATATCGTTTCGGCGGATGCGGCCGCAGTGGCGGCAAGGCAGATGAGTAAAAACGTTTTTTTCATGATGTACTCCATGTTTTAAGTTCAATATTTATAGTGGATTAAATTTAAACCAGGACGGCGTTACCTCGCCTTAGCTCAAAGAGAACGATTCTCTAAGG
>CALDNV010000074.1:0-1377 GCA_937914605.1 uncultured Neisseria sp. | reverse complement strand
CTTCCGACCATTCCAATCTTTCATCCGATTCGTAATTGTCTATACAGAGGTCGTCTGAAACGGTTTTCAGACGACCTCTGTGCCCCGTATTGACTGTAAAGCCGTCCTGTTTTCAGGTAAAATCGGCACGACATCATATTTTCAGATAGCTCCCGACCATGCTCAACAAAGACCAATTCGCGGACAACCATTTCATCCGCACCATCATTGAAGAAGACTTAAAAAGCGGCAAACACGAAGCCATCCAAACCCGCTTCCCGCCCGAACCCAACGGCTACCTGCACATCGGCCACGCCAAATCCATCTGCCTGAACTTCGGTTTGGCGTATATTTACGACGGCTTGTGCAACCTGCGTTTCGACGATACCAACCCCGAAAAAGAAAACGACGAATACGTCAACGCCATCAAAGAAGACGTCGAGTGGCTCGGTTTCCATTGGGCGGGCGAGCCGCGTTTCGCTTCCAACTATTTCGACCAGCTTTACGACTACGCCGTCGGTTTAATCAAAGACGGCAAAGCGTATGTCGATGATTTGACGCCCGAAGAAATGCGCGAATACCGCGGCACGCTGACCGAAGCGGGCAAAAACAGCCCTTACCGCGACCGCAGCGTCGAAGAAAACCTCGACCTGTTCACGCGCATGAAAAACGGCGAATTCCCCGACGGCAGCAAAACCCTGCGCCTGAAAATCGACATGGCATCAGGCAACATCAATATGCGCGACCCCGTCATCTACCGTATCCGCCGCGCCCATCACCACAACACCGGCGACAAATGGTGCATCTACCCGATGTACGACTACACGCATTGCATTTCCGATGCCATCGAAGGCATCACGCATTCCTTGTGCACGCTCGAGTTTGAAGCCCACCGCCCGCTGTACGACTGGGTGTTGGACAATATCCCCGCGCCGCACGCCACACGCCCGCGCCAATACGAGTTTTCCCGTTTAGAGCTTTTGTATTCCATCACGTCCAAACGCAAGCTGAACCAACTGGTTTCAGACGGTCACGTTACCGGCTGGGACGATCCTCGTATGCCGACCATTTCCGGTATGCGCCGCCGCGGCTACACGCCCGAAGGCCTGCGCCTGTTTGCCAAACGCGCCGGTATTTCCAAATCTGAAAACATCGTCGATATGAGCGTGTTGGAAGGCGCGATTCGTGAAGAGCTGGAAAACTCCGCCCCGCGCCTGATGGCAGTCTTGAATCCGCTCAAAGTAACCCTGACTAACTTTGAAGCCGGCAAAACCCAAAGCCGCCGTGCCGCGTTCCACCCCAATCACGAAGAAATGGGCGAGCGTGAAATCCCCGTGTCCCAAACCATCTACATCGAGGCAGACGACTTTGCCGAAAATCCGCCCAAAGGCTTCAAAC
>CALDNV010000073.1:0-1363 GCA_937914605.1 uncultured Neisseria sp. | reverse complement strand
CGTAGTGTCCAGCCAAAACCGAACAGAAATCCGCGCGGCATTGGGGGCAAGCCCTAAGATATAAAAACGGGTATTGGGAGAGAGTTCGGTCGCAATTTCTTGCAGCGGACGACCTTTGCCGATTTGTTCCAATACGTTGAAAACCTTGGCGCTTTCTTGTTCGTCATCCGGCGGCGTGAATACTTGCGCGAAAAAGCCTTCGGCAGCCTGTGCGGTCGCGTTATCGTCCGCTTCCGCCCAAAAGACCGTGCTGGCGTCGCCGATGGTCAGGCAGTGATTATTTTCGCGGCGCAACAGATAGTTCAGCGCGGTGGTGTAGGCAAACGCGGATTGTTCGGAAACAGGCGCATTTGCGCCTTGCTCCTTGCCGAAAGAAGCAAAGGCTTCTTTGTTAAACGAAATAATCGAACCGCCGGAGCTTTGCCCGCCAAACACGCCTTTAATCGCCGGATGTAGCCGTGCAATTGGCGCAGTGTCGCCGCTAATCAGGCATAAGCCTTCGAGTGCTTCGTCGCTTTTCAGGCAGCCTGCCCACAAAGTTTGTGCGGCTTCGCGTTTATGGATAAGTGCGGTCGGTTTTTCAAGAGAAAATGCGATGTTGGCATCGAGCATTTCGATAGGCAGATTTTCGGCAGCGAAATGTGCAGGCTGCCAGTTTTGCAGAAAACGGCACAAGGCTTGGAGGCCTTCGTCTTCGCTGTTTTGTAGTAAATCGAGATGGTATTGCTTAAAGGCGTCAAAGGTTTTTTCAGACGACGTAAACGGTTTTTCTTTGGCTTCGACTTTGTTTTTATTGGCTTCCACGCCAAGCGCGTAGGCGGTTTTATCCCACAAAAAATTCGGTTTGATACCCGACGTGCGTTTTTCAGGGCGCGGCACGCTCATCAGCTTCGGCTGCGGCTTTTTATCGGCAGTCAGATTCGGCACAGCGGTTTTCAGACGACCTTCTTTATCCAACACCAAAATCCAGCCGATTTTCTCCTCACTAAAGCCATAAGGCGGCACTTTCGGGTTGCCCATTTCATCAGTTTCCGCTGCCAAACGGCGGTAATAGCGGGCAAGAGACGCAAGAATCATGCTTTCACCTCCTCGGCGTAAAACGGCGGCACATCAATCATGCCGTCTTTCATTTGTGCACGGAAAAAATGCGGCGTATTGCCGTGGTCAAAATCAATATCGTGCAACATCCAGCCTAAATCTCGGTTTGCCTCGCTTTCCGATAATGCCGACTGCGGCAGCGGCTCGCCCTTGTCAATCAACACAAAATCGGCAGGAAACTCACGCACGCCCAAACAAGGCTGCTGAAAACATTGCCCCTTTTTCGCACGGCGTTTGAACATCTCAATATGCTTGGTAACGGTCT
>CALDNV010000072.1:0-13025 GCA_937914605.1 uncultured Neisseria sp. | reverse complement strand
TTCCTATATGGCTGTCGGCTGTTTTGATCGTGTTTGGGACGGCGTTGGGCGTATTGGGTGTGTGGGCTTTTCGCCGTGTGCGCACGACTGTCAGCCCGTTCAATCCCGAAGAAACCGAACATTTCGTTTCAGACGGCGTGTACCGTTTCAGCCGCAACCCGATGTATGCGGGCATGGGTTTCTGGCTGGCGGCATGGGCGGGACACTTGGCGCATCCGCTGCCGTGGCTGTTTTTGGCGGTATTTGCCGCCTATATGACGCGTTTCCAAATCATGCCTGAAGAACGCGTTTTGGCTCAGAAATTCGGTGCCGAGTATGAAGCGTACTGCCGACGCGTCCGCCGTTGGTTATAAAAGCGGCAACGTCAAATCAGATATCGCCCCTGCGCCTTTGCGGCATGAAATGATTCGGCTGCGCAGGTTGCCTTTGAGAGCGTGAATCCATGATGGTTCAAATCAAACAAAAGGTCGTCTGAAACCCCAAAACAAGGTTTCAGACGACCTTCTTATTCAACTGCCTGCATCAAATCAATGATGACCGCAGCCGCATTCTTTTTTCATGTCGATAACCATGCGGCCGGTGATTTTGCCTTCGCGCATTTCTTGGAAAATCGCCGGAGCTTCGTCCAAAGCACGCAGTTGGACTTTCGGTACCACCAAGCCTTCTGCGCCGAATTGGAAGGCTTCTTCCAAGTCTTTGCGCGTACCGACCAGCGAGCCGACCACTTCGATGCCGTCCAAGACCAGACGCGGGATGGACAAGTCCATAGATTCAGGCGGTAGACCAATGGCAACGACGCGGCCGCCTGCACGGACGCAGTCTACGGCGGAGTTGAACGCGGCGGCGGATACAGCGGTGACAACGGCTGCGTGTGCGCCGCCGGTTTTTTCCTGAATCACTTTGGCTGCGTCTTCTTTGGCGGCGTTGATGACTAAATCTGCACCGCTTTCTTTAGCGAATGCCAGTTTTTCATCGTTGATGTCGATGGCGACGACGTGTGCGCCGAATACTTTTTTCGCGTATTGGACACCCAAGTTACCCAAACCGCCCGCACCGTAAATGGCAATCCATTGTCCCGGACGCACGCCGGAAACTTTCACGCCTTTGTAAGTGGTTACGCCGGCGCAGGTAATGCTGGAAGCTTGCGCAGGGTCGAGGCCGTCGGGTACTTTGACGGCGTAGTCTGCATCGACGATACAGTGGGTCGCCATGCCGCCGTCGGCGGTGTAGCCTGCGTTCAATACGGAACGGCACAAGGTTTCGCGGCCGGTATTACAGTATTCGCACGAACCGCAGCTTTGGAACAACCATGCGATGCTGACGCGGTCGCCGACTTTCAGTGCATTCGCGCCCGGAGCAACTTCTTTGACGATACCGATGCCTTCGTGTCCCAACACGCGTCCCGGTTTTTCGCCGTAGTCGCCTGCCGCAACGTGCAGGTCGGTATGGCACACGCCGCAACATTCGACTTCAACCAACGCCTCGCCGTATTCCAACGGGCGTACTTCGCGTTCTACAACTTCTACATCACCTGCTACATTTTGATTTACAACAACTGCTTGCATCTTCATGGTGTTCTCCTTGGCATTCGTAAGAAATCCGTAAATGGTGGGACAGGCGGAATCGGAATAACGCCCTTCCTCTGAATGAGAATACTCCCCTTCATTTCGCTGTGTCAACACCCTATCTTTTTGAAAAATAAGAAATAAAATGTTATACCATAACAATCTGTTTGCGCAGAAATATATCTGCCAAGCCGCTGAAAAATTCTTACACATATCATGTAAAAAAGGTCGTCTGAAAACTTTAAATACATTAACAAACCCGCTTCATTTCCATGCGGGGTCAAGCCTTATCGGATTAGATTTCCTATTTTAGAAAATTACATATTTGGAATTTTGAGAACGATATCATTTTTAGTGCTTGAACTGAAAGAGAAAAAATACTATTCTATTTTCAGACGACGTTGGAGATACGTCCGAAACCTCAAGAAGACAACCAAGGAGACAGCATCATGGCAAAAGATTTAAATGTGTTTGATAAAGAGTACGGCCTCTTGATTAACGGCGTGTGGACCAAACCCGGCGCGCTTTTGGATTCATACAATCCTGCCAACGGAGAATTGTTAGCCAAATTTACCGACGCATCCGATGCCGATGTCGATGCTGCGGTTGCCGCCGCGCAAGAAGCGTTCAAAACATGGCGCAAAACCACCACCACCGAACGCGCTGCCATCCTCAACAAAATCGCCGATGTGATTGACGAAAACTTGGAATTGTTCGCCTTGCAGGAAACGCTGGACAACGGCAAACCCATCCGCGAAACCCGCGCCGCCGACATCCCGCTGGCTTCCGACCATTTCCGCTACTTTGCCAGCGTGATCCGCGGCGAAGAAGGCACTGCAACCCAGCTTGACTCCGAAGACCTGTCTATCGTCCTGCGCGAACCCATCGGCGTCGTCGGTCAGATTATTCCGTGGAACTTCCCCTTCCTGATGGCGGCGTGGAAAATCGCGCCCGCGCTCGCCGCAGGCTGTACCATCGTTATCCACCCGTCTTCCAGCACTTCGCTGAGCCTGTTGTCGTTCGCCCAAAAAATCAACCACTTGCTGCCTAAAGGCGTGCTGAACATCATCACCGGACGCGGTTCTAAATCCGGCGAATACATGTTGCACCATAAAGGCTTCAACAAACTCGCCTTTACCGGTTCGACCGAAATCGGCCGCCACATCGGCATCGCCGCCGCGGAAATGCTGATTCCCGCCACCTTGGAGCTGGGCGGCAAATCCGCCAACATCTTCTTTGACGATATGCCGTTCGACAAAGCCCTCGAAGGCGCGCAAAAAGGTATTTTGTTCAACCAAGGCCAAGTGTGCTGTGCCGGTTCGCGCATCTTCGTTCAGGAAGGCATTTACGACAAATTCGTCAACGCCTTGGCGGAAGAATTCAAAAAAATCAAAGTGGGTTTACCTTGGGAAGACGATACCCAAATGGGTTCGCAAGTCAACGCCGGTCAGCTTGAAACCATTTTGAAATACGTCAAAATCGGCGAACAAGAAGGCTGCCGCATCATTACCGGCGGTAAGAAAATCGAAGGCGAGTTGGGCAAAGGCGAATTTGTCGAACCGACCTTGATTGAAGCCGGTAGCAACAGCGCACGCGTTGCCCAAGAAGAAATCTTCGGCCCGGTTGCTACCGTGATTAAATTCAAAACCGAAGAAGAAGTCATCAAAATGGCCAACGACAGCGAATACGGCTTGGGCGGCGCAGTGTGGAGCAAAGACATCAACCGCTGCCTGCGCGTTTCCAACGCACTGGAAACCGGCCGCGTTTGGGTGAACTGCTACAACCGCCTGCCCGCAGGCGCACCGTTCGGCGGCTACAAAACTTCGGGCATCGGCCGCGAAACCCACAAAATGATGCTCGCCGCGTACACGCAGGTGAAAAACATCTACATTTCCACCCGCGAGGAACGCGAAGGCTTCTATTGATTGCCTGCTGAACATCGTTTATTGATGTAGAAAAAAGGTCGTCTGAAAATCCGGATTCGGGTTTCAGACGACCTTTTGTGTTGAGTGGCATTCTGATGAATGTTTGCCGTTGCAGGCGAATAAACGGTCAGAGGCTTGCCTTTGGGAAAGATTAAACGGTTTTTTAGAAGATTCATGATGCCAAAGGGGGGAATTTTGTTATACGGTGTTTGCCAGCATGGTTAGCGCATAAGGTTCCAGGCCATTTTGACGGCAATCAGCAGCAGCATGATGCCGAAGGAGATTTTGAGCTGGCGTGCGGGGAGTTTGTGCGCGGCTTTGACGCCGATTGGGGCGAAAATCATGGTGGCGATGCTGAGGATGGCGACGGCGGGCAGATAGAGAAAGCCGCCGGAGCCGTGGGGCAAGTCGGGAACATTCCAGCCGGTAACGAGATAGCCGATTGTGCCGGCGAGCGCAATCGGCCAGGCAAGGCCGGAGGATGTGCCGATGGCGCGGTGTGCGGGGAAGTTGCAATACATCAGGAAGGGGACGGACAGCGAGCCGCCGCCGATGCCGACCCAGCTTGAAGCTGCTCCGAACAATGTACCGACTGCGCTCAGACCGGGCAGGGCGGGCAGGTGGCGCGAGGCTTTGGGTTTGGAGTCGGTCAGGGTTTTGAGGGCGACAAGGGTTAGGAATGAGATGAAGAAGATTTGCAGGGCGCGGGTAGGCATGTATTTGGCGGTTACCGCGCCGATCAGTATGCCGAATATCATGGAAGGGGTCATACGGCGGACAGTCTGCCAGTCGATGGCGCTTTTTTTGTGCTGCGCGTACATGCTGGAGAAGGTGGTGAACACCATTACGGCAAAGGATGTGCCGATGGCGAGATGTTGGGCGTAGGGGTGGCTGTTGATGCCTTGCAGTTGCAGTGTCCACAAGACGACGGGGACGACCAGCGTACCGCCGCCTACGCCGAACAATCCTGCAATAAAGCCCGCCGCGCTTCCGACGGCGAGCAGGGTGAGGATAATATCCCAAGTCCACATTTTTTAGACGACCTTTTTGTTCCTGCGGCGTTTTTTCAGCCAACGCCGTGCCGCCATAATGTAGCCGGAGAGACTGTACCCCAAGAAGAAGAGGAATAAGACGAGGGCGGGCTTCCATGTGATTAAGAGGAGGATCAACACGGCGAGTACCATGCCCATAAACGGGACTTGGCGGCGGATGTTGATTTCTTTAAAGCTCCAAAACGGGATTTGGACGATCATGGAAATGCCGGCGAAAAGCGTGATGCCCAATGCCCACCAATGTACGCCGGGGAAGCGTTCGACGCTGTGGTTGACCCAAATCAGGCCGACAATCAACGCGGCGGCGGTCGGGCTGGGGACGCCGATAAACCAGCGTTTATCGACTTTGCCGATAAGCGTGTTGAAGAGGGCGAGGCGCAGGGCGGCGCAGGCGCAGTAGATGAAGGCGATGGAATAACCGATTTTGCCGAATTGCGAAAGTTGCCATTTGTAAATAATCAATGCAGGCGCAACGCCGAAACTGACCATGTCGGCAAGGCTGTCGAGCTGTTCGCCGAATGCGCTTTGGCTGTTGGTCAGCCGCGCTACGCGCCCGTCCATACCGTCGAGCAGCATGGAGAGGAATACTGCGATTGCCGCTATTTCAAAGTGCTTGTGCATGGATTGGGTAATGGCGAAGAAGGCGCAGAACAGGGCGGCAATGGTGAAGGAGTTGGGCAGCAGGTAGATACTGTTGCGGCGCAATGAATTGTGTTGCAGGTTTTGAGGGTTTTGCGTATTGTCCATAAGCGTTTGATGATGCTGTACGAAGCAGATTTAGGGATTATACCGTATCGTGACCGCCTGACAATTTAATAACGATGGTATTTTTTTATGGCGGCGCGGTTCTGTAACTTGGGTGATGAAAAAGGTCGTCTGAAAACCTTTCGAGGTTTCAGACGACCTTTTGTTTAAGCTGTCATCAGCTCAGTTTGCCGTGGCATTGTTTGTATTTCAGGCCGCTACCGCAAGGGCAGGGGTCGTTGCGGTGGACGACTTGGCCTTGGGCGGCAAGTGCTTCGGGGCTGAAATCCGTTCCGTCGGGATCGAACGCTTCGGTGACCAAATTGGTTTGGGATTGTCCGAGCAGCTCTTCCATGTCGGGCGCTTCGGAGTGGATGGTTTGGATGCCGACGGGTGCGGGTTCGGCAATTTCTTCTACATCGGTGTTGCGCTCGATTTGGACGGAGGTCAAGAGGGCGGCGGTTTGATGCTTGATGCCGCGCCACAGGTTTTCAAACATGGCGAAGGCTTCGCGTTTGTATTCCTGTTTCGGATTTTTCTGGGCATAGCTGCGCAGGTGGATGCCTTGGCGCAGGTAGTCCATGGCGGCAAGGTGTTCGCGCCATTGCAGGTCGATGACTTGCAGCATGACGTTGCGTTCGAAATCCGCCATCGGTTTTTTACCGACCAGCTCGACTTTTGCCGCGTATTCTTCTTCCACGCGTTTAATCAGACGCTCTTTGATGTCCTGATTGTCCAATGTGGTGTCTGCTTTGAGCCATGCTTGGATGTCTTCGTGCAGGCGGAATTCGGCGGCAAGCTGGCTTTCGAGTGCGGGGATGTCCCATTGCTCTTCCATGCTGTCGGGCGGTATGTACAAATCGACCAAATCGCTGATGACTTCTTCGCGGATACCTTTAGTCAGGTCGCTGACGTCTTTGCTTTTGAGGATTTCGTTGCGTTGGTGGTAGATGACTTTACGTTGGTCGTTGGCAACGTCGTCGTATTCCAATACTTGTTTGCGCATGTCGAAGTTGCGGCCTTCGACTTTGCGTTGCGCGCCTTCGATTTGGCGGGTCAGCATGCCGTGTTCGATGGCGATACCGCGTTCCGGCGCAAGGCGGTTGAGGATGGCGGCGGCACGGTCGAGCGCGAAGAGGCGTAGCAGCGGGTCTTCAAACGAGAGGTAGAAGCGGCTGGAGCCGGGGTCGCCCTGACGGCCTGCGCGTCCGCGCAATTGGTTGTCGATGCGGCGGCTTTCGTGGCGTTCGGTACCGATGATGTGCAGGCCGCCTGCCGCAACCACTTGGTCGTGTTCTGCCTGCCAGCCGTTTTCAAGGGCTGCGATTTGTGCGGCTTTTTCTTCGTCGCTCAGGTTTTCGTTGGACTGGATGGCTTCGATTTGGTGCTTGAGGTTGCCGCCGAGGACAATGTCGGTGCCGCGGCCCGCCATGTTGGTGGCGACGGTAATGGCGCCGACTTTACCGGCTTGGGCGACAATCAGGGCTTCGCGTTCGTGTTCTTTGGCGTTGAGGACGTTGTGCGGCAGTCCGGCTTTTTGCAGAAGACGGGAAACCAGCTCGGAGTTTTCGATGCTGGTGGTACCGACGAGGACTGGTTGTCCGCGTTTGTGGCATTCTTCGATGTCTTTGACGACGGCTTCGAATTTTTCTTCGGCAGAACGGAAAATCTGGTCGTTGAAGTCTTTACGCTGCACGGGGCGGTTGGTCGGGATAATGACGGTTTCGAGGTTGTAGATGCTTTGGAACTCAAAAGCCTCGGTATCGGCGGTGCCGGTCATGCCGGAGAGTTTGGTATACAGGCGGAAGTAGTTTTGGAAGGTAATGGAGGCGAGGGTTTGGTTTTCGCGTTTGATTTCCACGCCTTCTTTGGCTTCGACGGCTTGGTGCAGACCTTCGGACCAGCGGCGGCCGGACATCAGACGGCCTGTAAATTCGTCCACGATGACGATTTCGCCGTCTTGGATGACGTAGTGTTGGTCTTTATGGAATAACGTATGCGCGCGCAATGCTGCCATGAGGTGGTGCATCAGGGCGATGTTGGCGGCGGAGTAGAGGGAGTCGTTTTCTTGCAGCAAACCCATTTGAATCAGGATTTGCTCGGCGTGTTCGTGACCCGCTTCGCTCAAGATGACTTGGTGTGCTTTTTCATCGACCCAGTAATCGCCTTCGCCTTCTTCGGTTTCTTGGCGGATGAGGTGCGCGGGAAGGCTGTTCATGATTTGGTACAGCTGGATGTTGTCATCCGCCTGCCCGGAGATAATCAGCGGGGTGCGCGCTTCGTCGATCAGAATGGAGTCCACTTCGTCCACTACGGCAAAATTCAATTCGCGCTGAACTTTGTCGTATTGGTCGGTCACCATGTTGTCGCGCAGGTAGTCGAAGCCGAATTCGTTGTTGGTACCGTAGGTAATGTCGGAGCCGTAGGCGTTTTGACGGTCAAACGGCTGCATATCGGCGACGATGACGCCGACGGTTAAGCCGAGGAAGTTGTAGAGCGGTTCCATAATGCCTGCGTCGCGGGCGGCGAGGTAGTCGTTGACGGTAACAACGTGCACGCCTTTGCCGGACAGGGCGTTGAGATAGACGGCAAGGGTGGCGACCAAGGTTTTACCTTCACCGGTACGCATTTCGGCGATTTTGCCGTCGTGCAGCACCATACCGCCGATAAGCTGTACGTCGAAGTGGCGCATACCAAGTACGCGGCGGGACGCTTCGCGGCAGACGGCGAAGGCTTCGACCAAAATGTCGTCCAAAGTCTGACCGTTGGCAAGACGTTGTTTGAATTCGGCTGTTTTAGCCTGTAAATCCGCATCGCTCAAGGCTTTCATTTGTTCTTCGAGTGCGTTGATTTTGGCAACGGATTTACGGTATTGTTTGAGCAGCCGGTCATTGCGGCTGCCGAAGATTTTCTTAGCAATGTTTGTCAGCATGAAATAGTTCCTGCGCCTGATATAAAATAATGGCGAAACGGGGATTTTAACACAAGCCTCGCGGCAAGGCAGTCATGCCGTTTGAAATAAAGGCAGTTTTACCGGATTTCAATCTTGATAATACAACCGTACACTTTGAAAAGGTCGTCTGAAACATATGAATTTGGAACAATTGGGCAAGCGGGATGCGCGGTTGGTCGGTTTGTTGCAGCAGTCGCAACAATGGCGCAGGCTGGATGCGGCAGTCAAACGCATCCTGCCGGCAAACCTGCACCCGCACTTTCAAACTGCCTGCATCGAAGGGGGCAGGTTGGTGTTGCTGGCGGCAAATGGTATGGCGGCTTCGCGCCTGAAAATGATATTGCCCGCGCTTGTGCCGCAGCTTCAGGAATTGAACGCGGGGATTCGGGATGTGGCGGTCAAAGTCGTGCCGAAGCCGCCGGCACAACCCAAAGTCAACAGCTTGCATTTGAGCGGGGCGGCATTGGAGAGTTTTGATGCGGCGGCGGCAAAATTGGAAGACAAGCATCCTGAATTGGCTGCCGCGCTGGCGGAGTTGGTGCGCAAACACAGCCGTTGAGTTTGAAATGGTTGTGTTGTTTGTTAATTAAAGTTAAAGAATATTTCGTCTGACCGATAAAATCTAATACTAAAGAAATACGACATTAATAGTAGCCATTCTCATTTGTGTAAACTGAGGTAAAATAGCCGTTGAATTTTGGATTTGTTCGATTTGTTGTAGCAGAATATAGCTTCATTTTCATCCTTCTTTCGCTTGCGGATATGAAATCTGAAATTAGGTTCATTAATATATATTCGCAAGTTTTATTTTGTAGAACTTAACATATTCTCACCTATCATTAGGAGATACACATGAAAACTTATTTGGCTCTGATTTCCGCTGCCGTTATCGGCTTGTCCGCTTGTTCACAAGAAGCTTCAAAACCTGCCGAAGCCTCTGCTCCGACTGCATCTGCTGCTTCTGAAGCCGCACCTGCACCTGCAGAAAGCGCACCTCCTGCCGATGCTCCTGCTTCCGGCGCGGCTTCCGCCAACTCTGCCGCAGCATCTGCCGCCGGCAACTGCGCGACTACTGTAGAAGCCAACGACGCTATGCAGTTCAACACTAAAGAAATCCAAGTCAGCAAAGCTTGTAAAGAATTCACTGTTACCCTAAAACACACCGGTACTCAACCTAAAGAAAGCATGGGTCACAACATCGTCATCGGTAAGGCCGAAGACATGGACGGTATTTTCAAAGACGGTGCCGGCGCTGCTGCAACCGACTACGTGAAAGCTGACGATGCACGCGTTGTTGCCCACACCAAACTGGTCGGCGGCGGCGAAGAAGCTTCCCTGACTCTGGATCCTGCCAAACTGGCGGGCGGCGAATACAAATTTGCCTGCACCTTCCCAGGACACGGTGCTTTGATGAACGGCAAAGTGACTTTGGTCGACTAATCCGTCCAAGCTTCAAAATACAGACAGCCTGCTTTATGCAGGCTGTTTTGTTATAAAATGGTCGCCTGAAAAGTACCCCATTGAGAACACAAACATGAATCCGTTTGAAACCAAAAGCGTTACCTTTGCCGAACCGATTGAAATGCTGTATGCCTGCCACGGCAAAGTGCGCCGTTTCTGCGGCCAAGTCGCTATGCTGTCGGACTACATCGCCGAAAACGGCTGCAATCAGATTGTTTTGCAAACCATCCGCCAAATCGCCCAGTATTTCAACGTTGCCGCGCCGCTGCACCATGAAGACGAAGAGGAAAACTTCTTCCCGCTCCTGCTGCAATACACGCCGCAAGCCCAAGAAAGCGTGGCCGAGCTTTTGCGCCAACATGTGAGCCTGCATGGCAACTGGGATGCCGTGGCTGCCGAATTTGCCAAACTCGAAGCGGACAACGCCTATATCCCCGATGCGGAAGCGTTCAAACGCTTTGTGGCAGGTTACGATGTGCATTTGGCGATTGAAGAACCCTTGTTCGACATGGGCAAAACGTTTATCCCCAAAGAGAAACTGACCGAAATCGGCGAAATCATGGCGGCGCGTCGGCGCAGATAAGGTCGTTTACAGATTGCCGTTTCTTCAAACAAGGGTCGTCTGAAAACTTGAAAACAGAGTTTCAGACGGCCTCAGTATCCCCCGTAACACAACCACGTCGTCTGAAAAGGAAGCAAACCATGCTGACGCCCAAAAGCTGCGATTTGTTCAATATCCCGTTTTTCCAGTTTGCCCAGCTCAAAAAATACCAGCCCGAGAGCATTCCGCAAATCAAAGCCGACTACAAGGAAAACTGGCAGATATGGCAGCAGCTGATACAGCAGGTCGCCGCAGATTTGGGCGAACCTTTCGCCCCGCCGCATATCGAACGCTGGTGTAACGGCTGGCAGGTTCGTGCCCATTTCTTCGCCTACTTCAAATACGCCCAATACAAAAATTCCGCCGCGATTTTATCGATTTTATTGAACCGCCGCCGTCTGAGCGTCAGCTTGGACTGGCACTGCTACAAAGCCGACGTATCACCGATTGCGCTGCCGGAATACAACCGCTGGCTGGATGATTTCGATACTGATAAATACGCCGCATTCGATATGTGGCACGGCGCGGAAAGCGAATACGACGACTACCGCACCGTCGCACAACAAAGCGAATCCGACCGAAGGTTGCAAAACGACGAAGACTTTTTCTGTATCGGCAAACATATAGAACGCGATGATTTGGGCAAACAGGATGTAGCAAAATGGATAGTCGAAACGGTGGAAGATTTACTGCCGCTTTATGAAGCCTGTCATGGCAAATGATTCAGAAAACTGACGGGTACGAATGCCCGCCTTATACACCAACCTAACCCGGAGGTCGTCTGAAAATCAGATTGAGAACATTTCAGACGACCTGATTTCCAAAGTGAACAACAAAATGACCGAAACCCAATCCCTAGAACTCGCCAAAGAATTGATTTCCCGCCCGTCCGTTACCCCCGACGACCGAGATTGCCAAAAACTGCTTGCCGAACGCCTGCACAAAATCGGTTTTGCGGCTGAAGAACTCCATTTCGGCGACACCAAAAACATCTGGTTGCGACGCGGCACGAAAGCTCCCGTCGTCTGTTTTGCAGGGCATACCGACGTTGTGCCGACAGGCCCTGTTGAAAAATGGGATTCGCCCCCGTTCGAGCCGACCGAGCGCGACGGAAGATTATACGGGCGCGGCGCAGCGGACATGAAAACCAGCATCGCCTGTTTCGTTACCGCCTGCGAACGCTTCGTTGCCGAACATCCCGACCACCAAGGCAGCATTGCGCTCCTGATTACTTCCGACGAAGAGGGCGACGCGTTGGACGGCACGACCAAAGTCGTCGATGTGTTGAAAGCGCGCAACGAGCTTATCGACTACTGCATCGTCGGCGAACCGACCGCCGTGGACAAATTGGGCGATATGATTAAAAACGGCCGGCGCGGTTCGCTGTCGGGCAACCTGACCGTCAAAGGCAAGCAAGGCCATATTGCTTATCCGCATTTGGCAATCAATCCCGTCCATACTTTTGCCCCGGCCTTGTTAGAGTTGACGCAGGAAGTCTGGGACGAAGGCAACGAATACTTCCCGCCGACCAGCTTTCAAATTTCCAATATCAACGGCGGCACAGGCGCGACCAATGTCATTCCGGGTGAGCTGAACGTCAAATTCAATTTCCGCTTCTCCACCGAGTCCACCGAAGCAGGGCTGAAACAACGCGTCCATGCCATTTTGGACAAACACGGCGTGCAATACGATTTGCAGTGGTCGTGCTCGGGGCAGCCCTTCCTGACCCATGCGGGCAAACTGACCGACGTGGCACGCGCAGCCATTGCCGAAACCTGCGGCGTAGAGACCGAATTGTCCACCACCGGCGGCACTTCGGACGGACGCTTCATTAAAGCCATTGCGAAAGAACTCATCGAATTAGGCCCGTCCAATGCCACCATCCACCAAATCAACGAAAACGTGCGGCTGGACGATATTCCGAAGCTGTCGGCGGTGTATGAGGGGATATTGGCGCGGTTGTTGGCTGAAAAGGCCGTCTGAAAAGAAGATGGGCTGTCGGATATGAATGTCCGACAATTTGATTAGGCCTAACGTGAGTTTGAGATAACGCATTGATTTTTATGTAGAGAGATTTATTTGAACGGCAATCCATTCCCTCTCCCGTGGGAGAGGGTTAGGGAGAGGACATTGGACGGCAACGGAAATATTGTCTGTATCTGCCCCGTTTTACCCTCTCCCCGACCCTCCCCCACAGGGGAGGGAGCCAAGTTGCAGGCACGCCAATGGAATTTGGCTTCGCATCAACTGCCTTATTTCGAACGCACGGCAAACTTAAATTTGCAAGGCCGTCTGAAAAGCAGATTGCTTGTCGGATATGGATGTCTGACAATTTGATTAGGCCTAACGTGAGTTTGAGATAACGCATTGATTTTTATGTAGAGAGATTTATTTGAACGGCAATCCATTCCCTCTCCCGTGGGAGAGGGTTAGGGAGAGGACATTGGACGGCAACGGAAATATTGTCTGTATCTGCCCCGTTTTACCCTCTCCCCGACCCTCCCCACAGGGGAGGGAGCCAAGTTGCAGGCACGCCGACGGAATATGGTTGAAACCCGGCCCCTCAGGGCAGTAGAATTTTGTTTATTTTTTGGGAAGTAACCCCTTCCAAATCAGGGTAAACAGGGCTGCGCCTTATGTGCAGCCCTGTGTGTTGAAACATTGAGGAAGATAACCGTGCCGTCAAATTACTTTCATACGCGTGAACGATTGGGTGCTTTAGGC
>CALDNV010000071.1:0-2644 GCA_937914605.1 uncultured Neisseria sp. | reverse complement strand
TTTGAGCTAAGGCGAGGCAACGCCGTACTGGTTTAAAGTTAATCCACTATATTTTTGCCCTAAGCCTTTGTTGTCTTATCTGAATTTTGGTCAACATGCGGTTGATCGTGTTTGTTTTAAAACAGTTTTTTGGAATCCAGCAACAAGGTGACAGGACCGTCGTTGCAGAGTGAAACCTGCATATGGGTTTGGAAGCGGCCGGTTTCTACCGTCAGACCGTGGGCGCGCAATAATTCGGCGGTGCGTTGATACAGGGATTCTGCCTGTCGGGCAGGAGCGGCTGCGGAAAAAGAGGGGCGGCGGCCGCTGCGCGCATCGGCATATAGGGTGAACTGTGAAACAAGCAAGACTGAGCCGCCCGTGTCTTTAAGCGACAGATTCAATTTTCCGGCTTCATCTTCAAAAATGCGCAGATTGGCTATTTTGTCGGTGATATAGGAGGCATCGGTCTCGTTGTCATCGTGTGTAATGCCTAAAAGAATCAGAAAGCCGTGACTGATTTTGCCGCTGGTTTCGCGGTGTCCTTCGCTCAGGATGTCAACTTGGGCATGGTTTACTTTTTGAATAACGGCGCGCATGAGGTTTCCTCGGATAGGGGTAGTGCAGCAAGGTGGATGATTTCGCTGACTGATGTTGATTTGTCTGGGGGAGGTTGTCTGAAAACGATTGGCTCTAGTCTAACAGAGTATTTCTGTTGGTCTAGAGCCGTTTGTTTTATAGTGGATTAACTTTAAACCAGTACGGCGTTACCTCGCCTTGTCCTGATTTAAATTTAATTCACTATATAAGTTTGGGTTTTATAGCGGGATGCCGTCAGGTTTAACGGCTTGCTTCTTTTTGCCATTTTGCCAACAGGGGGCGCAAGGCATCGGGATTTTCATAACAGCCGCTGATGGCTGCCTGCAACCAGCGGCAGGCAGTGGGAATATGGCTGGAGACACCTTGCCCGTGGTAATAGAGTCGTGCCAGATAGTATTGCGCTTCGGTGTGGCCTTGTTCCGCCGCGATTTCAAACCAGTGGGAGGCAGATTGGAAATCGGTTTCGACGCCTTGTCCGTAATAATACAATTTGCCCAAAGCGGCAGCGGCATTTTTGTGATGGAATTCGGCGGCTTCCAGATAAAGTTTTCTGGCGCGGTCGTAATCCACTGCCGTCCCTATGCCGTAATGGTATGCTTCGGCATTGCGGAAGGTTTGTTCCGTTTTTTGGAAAAACAGGGCGGCTTCCCGGATTTGTTCATACTGTTGGGGATTGTGCAGCGCGGCATCGCTGAGCAGCTTTTGGATGGCGGTGGCGCAGCCGAGTGTTGCGGCTCGGTGGTAATAGTCGTGCGCTGCGTGCGGGTCAGCTTTGACGCCGAGTCCGTAGCGGTAGAGGTCGCCCATAATGCGCAAGGCCTCCGGATGGCGTCGGTCTGCGGCGAAACGGGTGTGGCGCATGGCTTGGAGCGGGTCGCGTCCGGTCAGTTTGCCTGTCAGGCTGTGCTGCGCCAAAGCGGCGGCGGCGTCCCCGCTGCCTTTTGCGGCGGCTTTCCGATACCAGGTCATGGATTCCGCCTGATTTTGCGCGGCAAGCAAGTCGCCCAACATAACTTGTGCGGCGATAAACCCTGCTTCCGCTGCCTGCCGTAAATGGATTTCGGCTTGGGCTGGGTCGGCTTTCATGCCGATACCGCGGTAGTACATTTTTCCCAATTGCCAATGTGCAGGGGCAAATCCTTGTTCCGCCGCTTGTCGGTACAACTTGATTGCGCTTTCAAAATCAGGCTTCAGGCTGTGGCGGTAGGCAAGGCAGTATTGGGCTTCGGCGGAGTTTTGCGCTGAGGCAAGCTGCGCCCAGTGGTACATTTGGGGTTCGTTGCGCTCTTGGTAAAAGCGCATCAGGACGTGCTGCGCTTCCGGCATTCCTGCTTCGGCCAGGCGGGTATAGGCAGATAAGTGGTGTTCGGTCGGAATGCCTTGCTGCTCGCTGTTTTGCAATAGCGAGAATTCTTCTTCAGGTGTCAGCTCGACAGGTTTGGGTTGCGGCTTGGGCGCTGTGGCCAGGCGTGTCAGACCGGAGGCATAGGTGATTTTGTTGACTTGATAGGCAGTACCGGCGTACCGATTGCCTGCTGCTTGTTGGGGCAGCAGTGCAGGGCTGACTGTGTCGGCGGTCATTCTGTTTGCCGGCTTGACAGAGAGCGTACGGGAAGAGTCGGGTACTGCAGTCATAAGATGAAATGGGAAAAGGGACTAGGTTGGTTATTATACTGTTTTCTGTAATTTATTGTTAATGATATGACGAGAATATCGGTAGTTATTTGCAATGGCGGTAAATGGAATAAATACAGTTAGTTATATTTTCTCTTAATATTGTGCGGTATGGAAGTTTAATAGAGGCATGGTGGTTTGGATGTGTTGGGAATTTTAAATATAAACAATAAGATAAATTCTTATCGGATCGAATGGCAACCGGTTGCAGGCGGCGATGGGCAGAGGGTACGGTCGGTTTGGCGTGGATTGGCAGGTTGTGTCAGTTTCAATGGATTGTAAAGGAAATAGGAGGCTGTCTTTTGTTTACAACAATCTGAAGATTGAAGGGATGGGGTATTGTACAGTGAATCTAGGGGGACGAACTTTAAATCGGTACGCCATTATAGTG
>CALDNV010000070.1:0-2363 GCA_937914605.1 uncultured Neisseria sp. | reverse complement strand
CGCTCGTCGGCAGCGTCAGATGTGTATAAGAGACAGGTTTTCAGACGACCTTTGTTATTGGATATTAATGATGCGTATGACCGATTTGGAAGGTCATGGTGGTGTAGTTCGCCTGTTTTTGGCACACGCTTTGATCGGGGAAATCGGCTTTGTGTTCTACGCTGGCTTTCCAGAAGCCTTGACGCAGGGGGATGATGCTGACTTCGCCTTTATCATCCGTAGTATCGGAAAAGGCTTGGGCTTCGGTTTTGTGGGTTTTGCTGCGGTCGCTGGTGTCGAAACCGTCAAATGTAGCGGTAACGGTCGCGTTCGGCAGCGGCTCGCCGTTGAAAAGGACGCGGACTTTGAAGCGTTCGCCGACGTGGACGTTGGCGGGATTATCCAGCGGGACGATTTCTAAATGTTGTCCGACTTGCTTGGTGATGACGGCGGTGTCTGCGCTTTCGTGTCCGACGTTGACGATGTTTTTACCGAACATTCGGGTTTGTTCGCAATAGTTTGCGTCAGGCATTTCTTTGATGCTCGCCTGTTTCCAGCCTGCGCTGTTTTTGGACCAGAAGGTCGGCTGGTATTCGGCAATAACGAGATAGCTGCCGTCTTTAACGGGCTGTTTGCTGCGGTATTGGTAGTTGAACGTCCCTTTTTGAATCAGATTTTCTTTGCCTTTTTCGGTAACGAGCTGCATGGGTTTGCTGAAAATGTGCAAGCGGTCTTTGGCGATGGGTTCGAGTTCGGGGAACTCGCCATAGCCCAATTCGGCTTGCAGATATTCGCCGCCGTGCGTATGGGCGGTTTCGACCCAGACGCGGTGTGCTTGGGCGGCTGTGCTGAACAGGAGTGCGGATGCGATGAACAATGCGGTTTTTTTCATGGTTTCTCCAAATGTATCGGGTAGAAAATTTGATTGGTTATAATATAACAATTTTATTTATAACGAAACGGTTTCATGAAAAAAGGTCGTCTGAAATAGGATTTCTGTTTTCAGACGACCTTCGCTTATCTGGTGTTTAAGCGTTAACCGGCTTTAGAAGCAATCTGAGGTTTTCGTTTTTCACTTGCAACAGCAAATCGATATTGGGATGCTTGCCCGGATTGGCTTGCGCATCTGCAACGTGTTCGGCAAACCAGTCCAGCCCCTGCGTGGCGGCGGCGGCGTCGAGTTTGCCGCCGAAATTCAATGCCAAAGCGTTGTAGAGTTTCAGCGAGCCTTGCTTGCCGGGCGCATTGGGGATGTGATGGACGGCTTTGCCTTGTGCGTCGAGGATGTCGAGTCCGCTCAAATGACCGATGTCGGGCATTGCGGCGAGGTTGTCTTGGAAGCTCATGGATGTCCTTTCTAACACGGGATTTTCAACGAAAAATACCTTGTATAGTAGATTAAATTTAAACCAGTACGGCGTTGCCTCGCCTTTGCTCAAAGATAACGATTCTCTAAGGTGCTGAAGCACCAAGTGAATCGGTTCCGTACTATCTGTACTGTCTGCGGCTTCATCGCCTTGTCCTGATTTAAAGTTAATCCACTATAAAAAGGTCGTCTGAAACCCATACATTCAGTTTCAGACGACCTCAAATCACGAATCAGCGCGTACCGAAAATCTTATCGCCTGCATCGCCCAAGCCGGGAATAATGTAGCCGTTTTCGTTCAAATGGCTGTCGAGTGCGGCAGTGTAAATAGTTACGTCGGGATGCGCTTCATTGACGGCTTTGACGCCTTCGGGCGCGGCAACGAGTACCAACGCCTTGATGTTTTTGCAGCCTTTTGCCTTCAACAGGTCAATAGTGGCAACCATAGAGCCGCCGGTCGCGAGCATGGGGTCGATAATCAGCGCGGGACGTTCGTCCATGCTGTCCACAAATTTTTCAAAATAAGAAACGGGTTTGAGCGTTTCTTCGTCGCGCTGCAATCCGACCACGCTGATTTTGGCAGTCGGAATCAGGTCGAGCACGCCGTCGAGCATACCCAAACCGGCACGCAAAATCGGTACGACGGTCAAGGTTTTGCCCTTGATGCGGTCGCCTTCGATTTGACCGCACCAGCCGTCGATAATGTATTTTTCAATTTCAAAATCACGGCTGGCTTCGTAAGCCATCAGGCGCGCCAGCTCGGTAGTGAGGGTGCGGAATTTGTAAGTGCTGCAATCGGCCTCGCGCATGAGCGTGAGTTTGTGGCGGACAAGGGGGTGATTGATAACAGTTACGTTCATTTGGCAGGCCTCGGATTGTTTTTGAATGGGTGTGATTATACTTTTTTTTATAACGAAACAAAATAAAGGATGCGCAACGGCGGCTTATTTTATGCGATCTTCAGGCTTACGTTTCCCCAATGGTTTTGCCCCGCCCTTCTATCCGGCGGTTTAAACCG
>CALDNV010000069.1:0-2831 GCA_937914605.1 uncultured Neisseria sp. | reverse complement strand
GGTCAGCGCGGTGGCGGCGGGCAGGTGCTGCGGAAGATAGGCGACTTCTTTGGCGTATGCGCGGGCGGAATAGGCGCGTATTTCTTTGTCGTTCAGCAATATCCTGCCGCCTGCGGGTTCATGCTGGCGGGTGAGCAGTTTCAACAGCGTGGACTTGCCCGAGCCGTTATGGCCGATGAGGCCGTACACGCGGTTAGGGGAAAAGTTGACGCTGATGTTGTGCAGCAGCGAGCGTCCGGGTATGGCGAAGGTGGCGTTTTGGATTTGGAACACGTTTCAGACGACCTTTTGGTGGGTTTGACGTTATTCGGAGAAAGCGGCGGCGCGGCAAAACCCATTGCCCGTTGTCGGTGCCGATGCCGCAAAGGCAGAGTTTTACGGCGGTTGTCCGAAAGCGTAGGGCAAAGTCGGACGCCCCAGGCTCCAAGGTCGTCTGAAAACGTTTCAGACGACCTTTGGACCGTTGGAGACCGTTTTGCCGCCCGTCCCTTAAAAATCGACCGAAGCCGACAGGATGAAGCTGCGCGGTGCGCCGGCGTTCAGGTAGCCGTTATTAGGGTATCCGCCGACGGATGCCCAGTATTTCTTGTTGGCAACATTATCGAGGCGGGCGCGGAAGGTGGCTTCGTGCCTGCCGATTTGGGTGCGGTAGCGCGCGCCGAGGTCGAAGCGCGTCCAGCCGCCGACTTTAAGTGTATTGGCCGCATCGGCGTAGGAAGAACCGGTGTAAACCATGCGTCCGTCAAATGCCAAACCCTGCACTTTCGGCACTTCCCATTCCAAGCCGATGTTGGCCTGGGTTTTGGCCACACCGATGGTGCGTTTGCCGTCAGTTGAAGATGAGCCGGTAGATTTCTGCTTGGCATCGAGCAGGGTAATGCCGCCCAAGAGCCTCACACCTTGTGCGACTTCCCCGTAAACGGTGATTTCCGCGCCCCGGTGGCGGTCTTTGCCTTCGGAGGTGAAGCGGGCGGTGTTGCCGCTTTCGGCAACGTAAAGCGAACGCGGTTTGTCGGTGTGGAACAGGGCCAATCCCGCGCCGAAGCCGTTGGCTTCAAATTTCGTGCCGATTTCTTTTTGTTTGGAAACATAGGGTTTGAGCGATTCGCCAGCATTGCTGACGGCGTAGGCCCGGCCGTTGATGGAGGCAGTCGAGCCTGCGGTCGCGCCTTGTCCCAGGCTTTCGATGTAGTTGCCGTACACCGACCAATTCGGCGTGATGCGGTACACCGCGCCGGCGGCGGGACTGAGGCGCGATTTTTTGTAATTTTCGGTTTGCGCGCCCGTATTATAGGCGTAAGCCTTGTTATGCACCTGCTGCCAGCGCGCCCCAAGCATGAATTGCAGGCGTTTGTCCCAAAGGCTAAAGGTGTCGCCCAAGGCGAAGCTGGTCAGACGTGTTTTGCCGGTAACGGCAGGATTGCCCATGTCGTTGCCCGAATACAGCGGGTCGGCGGCTGCGGGTTGCGGATAGCGGGACGGGTTGTAGAGGTTGGTCGTATATTGGTTGCCCCAATCCATGATGTAAGCGTTTTTGCGCGAGGACTGGAAGCGGTTGGCGGCGGCAACCCATTCGTGTTCTACCGCGCCGGTGTTGAATTTGCCGCGCAAACCGACTTCGCCCGTATCAATTTTGTCTTTACGCGCGTTGTCGAAGCGGTAAATCGAGCCGTTGCCGTTGATGTTGCTGACGGTCAGGTTTGCCAGAGAATTGTTTTCCTTGCTGCGGCGGAAGCCATAGGCGACGTAGGCAGTCAGGTTGTCGTTGAAATCGTATTCGCCGCGCATTGTGCCGAACCAGTCGCGCTCGTTGGAATACGTCCACGGCTGCGCCCAGTTGGACGAGGCATCAGGCGCGGCCGGCACGGCGGTCAGGCCTGACAGGGTAACATTGGTACGCGTGGATTTGAGCTTGTTGTCCTGCCAACCCAAATCGGCGGACAGGCGGGCATTTTCATTGCGCCAGTCTAAGCCGACATTGACCAGGCTGAGTTTGGACTTTTCGTCGTCTATTGCGGTTTTGCCGTTATGGTGCGCCGCATTGACGCGCACGCCGAATTCCTGATTTTGTCCGAAACGGCGCGCCACGTCCGCCGCCAAACCACCGCGTTTTCCCGCGCCGTAATTGGCAGTCAGCCGGTTCAATCCTTCATTGGACGCGCGTTTGGGCAATACGGATACCGTGCCGCCGATATTGTTGCCACCCGGCGCCATGCCGTTTAAGAAGGCGGATGCGCCGCGCTGGACTTCCACGCGTTCGAAAAGCTCAGTGGCGATGTATTGGCGCGGCAGGATGCCGTAAAGGCCGTTGTACATGGTATCGTCCGATTCGGCGGCAAAGCCGCGTATGAAATAGGCTTCCTGAAAATTGCCGTAACCGCGCGCAACGCGGACGGTCGGGTCGTTTTGCAGTACGTCGCCGACGCTGCGCGCATGTTTGTCTTGAATCAGCCTATTGGTGTAAGCAGTATTGGAGAACGGCGATTCTAGGTTTTTTTTATTGCCCAAAATACCCACGCGGCTGCCGCGCGCCACCTGTCCGCCCTTAAATGCAGGAATCAAACCGCCCTTGGATGCGTCCGCGCTGGCGGTTACGGTGATGGTTTCAAGTTCGGCGGTTTCTCGGACTTGGGGTTCGTCTGAGGCAAATGCCGCCGAAACGGCAAGGAGGGAGAGGCTGAGGATGCTGAGTCTGGAAGCGGGCTTAATCATTTGTATTTTCTTTCAAAAGTCGATCGTAACGGTTAATTCTAAAAGAAAATTAATTTCATTTCAAAAAATATAGTGGATTAAATTTAAATCAGGACAAGGCGACGAAGCCGCAGACAGTA
>CALDNV010000068.1:0-6308 GCA_937914605.1 uncultured Neisseria sp. | reverse complement strand
AACCGCCGACATTCTGCTTGTAAGGCAGACGCTCTACCAACTGAGCTAATCACCCTTGTCGCTGCATTTGCGAAGACGCTATTAAATCAAAAAAGCATCCGCCGCGCAAGCTTTATTTTTCAGTGTATTAGGTATTTCCTTGCAAACTCCAGTTTTCAAAAGAAATAATCTCCTCCTGTCTGCCTGCGACGACCAAAATATCATTTGGTTGAAGCTGGAAATCCAAGTCGGGGTTTTCTATCCTGCTTGTGTTACGGCGGATAAATAGAAGTTTGATGCCTGCGTTATCCAAAGGCAAATCACGGATGGTCTTGCCGATGGCGTAGGCTTCGCCTGTCAGAGGGAAGGCGTGGCGGCATATGGATTTGCCTTCTTCACCGAATCCGTTTTCATCATCGCTGCCGACAAACAAGCCTTCCAGAGAGACGTAGCGGCTGTGTCGGATGTTGGTAATGGTTTGATAAACATGGCTGTATGTCGCGCCATTGCCCAACATGGCGTAGCTTGCCAGCACCAAGCTGGTTTCTTTGGTATCGGATACTGCCTCTTCTGCGCCCATATCCGTGAAGATTTTAACGTAATCGTCATTGGTCGCCCGGACATACACGGGCATGCTCGGATGTAGTGACATGATATTGTCGAGAACATGCTGGGTTTCGTGCATATTGTTCAGGGTAATGACCACCATTTTTGCGCGTTCCAAACCTGCGGCTTCCAAGACTTCCCGCCGCTTAGCATCGCCGAACGAAACCGGCTCGCCCGCATTGCGCGCCACCTGAACCCTGCCGATATCAAGGTCGAGGGCGAAGTAGGGGATGTTTTCCTGAGCCAAGACGCGTCCGACGGTCTGACCGCCGCGTCCGAAACCGATAATCAGGACGTGGTCGGATTTGCTCATGGTTTCTACCAACATACTGTGCAAATCCAATGCCTTCATATCCCAGCTTGATTTGACAAAACGGCTGACGATGGCATCACTGCTGCCCAAGATAAATGGGGCAATAATCATAGACAACAGAATCGCTGCCGTAGCCGCCTGCTCCAGTTCGGGCGACACCATATTGATTTTGCTGGAGATGTTCAACATCACAAAACCAAATTCGCCGCCTTGTGCCAAATAGAGGGCTGTTTTCAAGCTATCCGCAATCGGATGCTTCATATGCAAAGCGATGAAAAAGACGACCAATGCTTTCAATACCAGCAGGATTGCCAGCAAAATCAGAATCTGCTGCCAGCCGCCGATTAAAGCCTGGATATCCAGTTTCATGCCGACCGTGATAAAGAAGAAACCAAGCAGAATATCGCGGAACGGGCGGATGTCGTCTTCCACCTGAAAACGGTATTCCGTTTCCGAAAGCAGCATACCTGCGACGAATGCGCCCAATGCCATCGACAAGCCTTCCAGTTCGGTCAGATAAGCTACGCCTAAGGTTACCAGCAAGACGTTGATCATGAACAATTCAGACGACTTGCGTTTGGCGACCATTCTGAACCAGCGCGACATCACCTTGCTGCCGACGACGAATAACACGCCTAGCGTGACCAGCATTTTCAATCCGGCAAGACCAAGCGCCGCCCACAGGCTGCCTTCTTCGCCATTTCCCCCCAATGCAGGGATCAGGATCATCAGCGGTACGACGGCAATATCCTGCATCAATAAGACGCCCATCGCCATTTGACCGTGCGGCTGTCCCAATTCGGTTTTTTCGGACAGGATGCGGCTGACGATTGCCGTGGACGACATGGTCATCGCCCCGGCTGCGGCAAACGCCCAATTAAAGCTGACGCCCATCAACATCAAAATGCCGATAATCGACAACATGGTCACAATGACCTGCAAACCGCCCAGCCCGAACACTAAGCGGCGCATGGCTTTGAGCTTGGGTAGGGAGAATTCGAGACCGATACTGAACATCAGGAATACGATACCGATTTCGCCCAGATAATCAGTAGCATGGCCTTGCGGAATCAGCTTCAACATACCCGGACCGGCGATAAAGCCGACCAAAAGATAACCGAGCATGGAAGGAATGTTGAATTTACGGCAATAAATCACCGTAATGACGGAAACGAGGAGGACGATAACGATGGGTGCGAGGGAAAAAGTTTCGTGCATAGAGCGGGCGGCCTTTTATTTGGAAAACAAGTTATATTTTTGATAGGCCGTCTGAAAACACGCAGAGGGTGGTATCAACGGGTTATCTAAACGGATAGTCAAAATTATATCAAAAAATCTGTAAAGTAATGCTTTATATAGCCAAAAAAATGCTGTTCGAAATATCAGCAGTGGGGTTTGGGTATCCAGTGATGAGGGCTGCTTCGGGGCGGATGTGCTGTCAATCAGGGGTGTATAGAATGTATGTAATAATTAGGAAAGTTATTGTAAAGTTTATCTATTAAAAGATCGTCTGAAAACTTGATTTCAGACGACCCTTTTAGTGCTTAATGCGGTTTAAAACAAGCAAGATATGTTGCTTTACGAGTACATTCCGACGACTACTCTTTCTCCAGCGCATATATTACCGCCCTATGCGTCTCACCCGTCGGCTTGGAAAAGAAGTGTTCTTCAGTGTGATGAGGATAAAATCCGCACTTCTCCAGCACGCGTTGCGAAGGGGTATTTTCCTGATAAGCCCCAGCCCAAAGCCGCACCAGAGACAATTCCTCAAAAGCATAGGCGACAACTGATTGCACCGCTTCGGTTGCATAACCCTTTCTCCAAAAATCCTCGCCCAGCCAATAACCTATTTCCGCTTCATGGTCGCTCATCGACAGGTTGCTTTCATTTTGAAAAAGCAGGCCGATGCTGCCTATCGCTTGATTATCTTCCAAGCAAATGGCAAAACTATGCGGCTTGCGGAGGACGTGTTCAATAATTTCGCGGCTTTCCTCCATGCTGGTATGAGGAGGCCAGCCGCACATCGCTCCGATTTTAGGGTTGCGGGCTTGTTCGTACACCGATTCAGCATCGGTCAGCGTCCAAGAGCGGAGGATTAGGCGGACTGTTTTTAGTGTTTCCATGCTCAAAAATGCCTAATATTGTTTGGAAATTTTGTTGAAACGCTGCTTTCAGACGACCTTAGCAAAGTGCAGGCTGCTTCTGGTTTTGAATGTGCGAAAAGCAGCCTGCACTTTTGGTTCACAACCCCAACTCCCCCCAAATCTCATCAATTTTAGCCGTAACCGCAGGGTCTTTTTTGATCACCCGCCCCCATTCGCGGTCGGTTTCGCCCGGCCATTTGTTGGTCGCGTCCAAGCACATTTTGCCGCCGAGTCCGCTGACGGGGCTGGCGAAGTCGAGGTAGTCGATGGGCGTGTTTTCCACTAAAACGGTGTCGCGCACGGGGTCCATGCGCGTGGTTACTGCCCATATGACTTCTTTCCAGTTGCGTACGTTCACATCGTCATCGACCACGATGATGAATTTGGTGTACATAAACTGGCGCAGGAACGACCAGCAACCCATCATCACGCGCTTGGCGTGTCCGGCGTACTGTTTTTTCATGCTGACCACCGCCATACGGTAGGAACAGCCTTCGGGCGGCAGGTAGAAATCGGTGATTTCGGGGAACTGCTTTTGCAAGAGCGGTACGAACACTTCGTTCAACGCCACGCCCAAAACGGCAGGTTCATCGGGCGGTTTGCCCGTGTAGGTGGAGTGGTAAATCGGGTTTTCGCGCATGGTGATGCGCTCGACCGTAAACACGGGGAAATGGTCCTGTTCGTTGTAATAGCCCGTGTGGTCGCCGTATGGGCCTTCCAACGCGGTTTCGTTCGGATGGATGACGCCTTCCAGCACAATTTCGGCACGGGCGGGCACTTGTAAATCGTTGCCGATACATTTCACCAGTTCCGTCCGCGAACCGCGCAGCAGTCCGGCAAACTGGTATTCGCTCAAGGTATCGGGAACAGGCGTTACCGCACCCAAAATGGTAGCGGGGTCGCAGCCGAGTACGACGGCGACGGGATACGGCGTATCGGGATTGAGTTTGCGGAATTCCTGATAATCCAGTGCGCCGCCGCGATGCGACAGCCAGCGCATAATCAGCTTGTTTTTGCCGATTAATTGCTGACGGTAAATGCCTAAGTTCTGGCGTTTTTTGTGCGGCCCGCGCGTGACGGTCAAGCCCCATGTTACCAGCGGCGCAACGTCTTCCGGCCAGCAATGTTGAATCGGCAGTTGATACAAATCAACGTCTTCGCCTTCCCACACGATTTCCTGACACGGCGCGTTTTTCACCACGTTCGGCGCCATACTCCAAATGTCTTTCAGCAGCGGCAGTTTGGAAAACGCGTCTTTAATGCCTTTGGGCGGTTCGGGTTCTTTCAGATACGCCAGCGTCTGCCCGATTTCGCGCAGCTTGGACACGCTGTCCGCACCCATGCCCATCGCCACGCGTTCGGGCGTGCCGAACAGGTTTGCCAACACGGGATAATCGTAGCGCGTACCGTCGGGCTTAATCGGGTTTTCAAACAGCAACGCCGGCCCTTCGGCACGCAGCACGCGGTCGGCGATTTCGGTCATTTCCAAATGCGGGGAAACGGGATGCGCGACGCGTTTGAGTTTGCCCTGCTGTTCGAGCATGGCAATGAAGTCGCGTAGGTCTTTGTATTTCATGTTGATCCTTAGTTGAGGTCGTCTGAAAACCGGACTTTGGATTTCAGACGACCTGAATCATAGATTGCAATATAGCTTCGGGGCATTCGCTGTTTTCGGCAAAAAAACAATATTCACTATATGGATTGTGAATACTGAACTTCCAGCCCTTGTAACCGAAATCTATCCACGTTTCGCCTGTTATTTCATTAGAAACGAAGGCGGTAGGGGTCCGCCTAAGCGGCGGACAATTTGCCGCAGCAGGCTCGACGGCGGGCAGGTTTGCGGCAGTTGCAGGAACAGGCGGGAGCCGTCGGACATGGTTTCGTTCAATAGAGGGCGGTTTGCCATTTGGCCCTTAATAGTCTGCACCGAATGCCGCCTCTATCCTTGCCTGCGCTTCGGCATATTCTATGCCGTGATAAAAGTCGCGTACCAGTGGATGTTCGCTGTCTTGATGCAGTTGCAGCAGGGGACGCCGGTTGTCGGACTGGGTAACGACATTGCAGTGCAGGCCGAAGGTGTCAGATTCGTAAGGGGGCAGCCGGTTGCATATCCTGCCGAAATAAACGACGTTTTCCGGATTGTCGTGAAAGTCGCTTTGATAGTCGTTAAAACTCTTTTCGCTGACGGATACCCACACGCCGTATTCCAGCGTTTCCTCATGCCCGATAATCGGAATAAGCAGCACCGCGCGGATAAAACGGTCGGTTTGGTCGGGATAGCGGATGATACAGAAATCAGAATCACATTCCGCTTGATAAGCAATGCGTTCTTCTTCACTGAGTTGATTATAGGGATCGGGAGTGGCAAAGCAGAGCGCCGACATGTCTTCATGTTTTTCGCCGCAGGAAGTGCAAGTGTACATGATGGATTCCTTTTGAGTTTTAGGTGGGGCTGGTTTTCAGACGACCTTTTATAGCTGGTTTGAAGTCTGGGTCGTCTGAAAAACAGGGCGCAGCCTATATTGCACTAGTGGTTTTTTCGGCTATGGTTTTCAATGCCTTCTGCCACGGTGGCTAAAAAATCCAGATATTTTGGGTCTTCGTCCAGCCACGCTTCGCCGTCCAAACCCATGTAGGCGCGCATCAGCTCGTCAGCGGCGCGTTCCATATTGCCCAATTCAAACTGCGCCTGTCCTAAACGCAAATGCAAAAACGGGTTGCCGATTGCGTCCGGGCAATACATGGCGTGGCTTAAATGCTCGTGCGCGGCGGTAAAATCGCCGCTCAAGAAATCAGCATCGCCGATGGCTGCCAGAATCCATGTTGCCGCTTCCCAGTCGGTTTTCGGTTCGGGCAACAAATCCCATGCCTGCCAATAAAGGTCGAGTGCTTCGGCGTATTGCCCGTCGTCCGCCAACGTGTCGCCTTGTTCGCAAAGCCGGCAAATGGTGTCGTAGGTTTGGTCGTTTAATTCGCTCATGGTTTATGTCCAATCGTAAGTAAATAGAACAAGTCTGCTGATCGGCTCGTACAGCATGACAATATTGTCTGCGCCATGGGAATAGGAATAACCGCAAGCTGAGGCGATATGGTAAAAACGATTGCCATTGTGGGTAATGGTGACGTTCCCGTCTTCGTCTTGCGTCATTTTGTAAGCAGACGGGATGTCGTCTGAGGTTGACCAGTTGCTGCTTTCAATGCGTTCTCCACCCAAGCTGTTCAGAAATAATCCGTCATACTCGCTGTAATAGGGCTCTCCACCGTAA
>CALDNV010000067.1:0-6296 GCA_937914605.1 uncultured Neisseria sp. | reverse complement strand
CGGAGTGATGTAAACATATAATGTACTAGATCAGGATTGTTTGAATAGTATTTACTGACCAAATAAGGAGAGTTGTTTGAATAAAAATAACAATATAATTTACCATTATCCAAAAAAGGTTGTTTTTGGGAAGCAGGAATATTGAAGTCGTTTAAATAGTCTATTCCTTTAGAAGTTATAGGATAAAGTTGAGAAAAGGGTATTTCATCCGCTTTATTTGCTTCAAAAATAACGATCATTCCATTTGTTTCAACAAAAGTCCTCAAGAATATATTGCGACTGCTTTTGGGAAAAATATCAATGTACCAAGAAAATGACTTGGAATTTAAAAACTCAGCAGGAGTTTTGTAATAATTATCATCATGTTGATCATAGCTGAACATTAATATTATTAATGGTATAAATATGATTGCAGATAGCGTGCATAAAGAGATTAAAGCTAATTTAATAAATTTCTTCATGGATGCACCTTTTAAAGACGAATTGCTGTTTTAATCAAAGGACTGTCACGGATAACTAAGAAAATTCAATTCAAGTCAGACTTATTACTATGAGGAAAAGCCACTAAGCGAGTAGTACAAGTCAGATAGCTCATCGAAAAGATTTGTTGCAGACGTTATTACCAGAGCAGTAGACTAGGAGACTAACTTTTGTTATCTCCTGAAGAGGATGTATTTTAGGTCGTCTGAAAGTTTTTCAGACGACCTTTATTTAAATCTAACTTACACTTGCTTATTTGGATTATGCTTGTTATTTAGTGAATGATTTTAAAAATATAATCACGAACCAAACACATGTAATATCCATAAAAAGAATTGCAGGCATATGAACTTAAGGTATATGCACTGAATAATAATGTAAATATACTTATGGGTACCGGAATTGGTAAGGTTTTCATATTTCTTATAAAGAGTAAATTTATCAGAGTAGCTACTGAAAACAGACTTGCAATATAGCTTGATAATTTAATAAATGTAAGTAAATATGAAAATAATTCTGCATCCATCACTATTGTTATTTTTATGAGCCATACGGTCAAAAATATCAATGACGGAAGATTTAGCAAAATTTGAGCAATCAGTAAGAAGTAATTTTTTTGCTTCATTTTTTTAATATTTTCAATTTGATCATGAATATCTTTAGTTTACCCCTAGCTATTCTAATAGTATGAAAACCAACTGTATGATTTATAACTTGTATGATGCGGCGCCATGCCCATAGGGAAGTAAGTCATTCCTACCTTTCCACCTACACGAAAATGAGAATTTTGTATTTCAGTATCTGAATTAGATAACAAACTAACCATTTTCTTCGTGGCAATTTTGGTGCAACTGTAAGTACCTAAATTAGGTCGTCTAAAAGTTTTTCAGACGACCTTTGTGAAAGTTGGGTTTTCAACCCAACCTACGCTTGCTAACACTTGCTGATTGGTTTAATCGGTACAATCATTTTTTTCTCGTTTGACGATTCTCCAAATACTGTTTGCTTTTTTTAAGGTAACAGTCGTTAAATTTGAGAGGTCTTTAGTATCACCATCATATACAGTTATGCTATCAATATCATTAGAAGCATTTGATTTAAATGTTATGATAATTCTATTTGGATTGCATGTGATAGTCTTATCATTGAGAGATATCCTTTGAATATTCCCAGAATCATCATCACTAATAAAAAGAAAAACAGGTTTTTTGTGATTACTTAAAATAAAAGTAGAGCCTGTTTCATATTCTCTGATACTTTTGACAACCCATGATTTCCAATTTTTGTAACTAAAATGACTTCCCAAATAAACACCATCTTCATCGATGGTATTATTCATCTGTACAGGTGGTTGATTGTTTGTAGAAGCTGGAACTTCTGGTGTTTGTCCAAAGAGTTGACTATTGAAAACTAGGCAGAAAAAAAGGGTTGTTAGTAGAATGGACACAATACTTGTGAAAAAATGTTTAATCATTTCAAAATACCTTTACTCAAATCATTTTTTTCGAAAAAAATTGCCAAGTTCTTTTGTATGACTATCTGCAATGCAACCATTTTTTTGTAATATTTCAATAGCTTTTTTCTTATTACCTGTGTTCCATGCTTCATAAGCATCCATTGCGGCTGCTCCTTTTTTACCATTTTCTTTTTCACATTTGGCCATACCCCGCTGATAATATGTAAAGTGGGCTGCCATTGCGTAATCAGGTGCTTTTTCAGCATCTAAAAGAGATATTTCTGCACTAACTACAGTGCCAGCTACTCCACTTATTGTGGTAGATACATTTGGTTTGGCTTTTGTTGGCCATTCTGGTGTTGGAATTACTGCTGTAGCTGAAGTTATAAGAGTTACATTATTTGTGTAAAAATTAACCAAATCTTTTGTCATTGAACCATTAGTTGCTCTATCCACAAGCGTTTCACCCATTAACTTCGCTTTTTCCCATAAGCTTAGCTCATATTTAGCTTCTAAACCCAAAGCATCTTGCCACCCCATTACATTAGGAGCAAACCTATACAGGCTCTCCCCGCCTGCTAACCCAATCGGATCCTGTTGCGTAAACCGTCCAATCTCCGGATCATAGTAGCGGAAGAAGTTGTAATGAAGCCCCGTCTCTTCATCATAATGCTGATTTTGCAGACGGAAAGGTTGGTGTATATCCAGTTTCAGACGACCTTCTTGGATCAGTTTGCCCCAGCTGCTATAGTCACCGCTCCAAACAATATTGCCTTCCTCATCGGTCATCTCGCGCGGGATGCCGATTTGATCGTTGTGGTAATACAGGATTTCTCGTGCTTTATCTGAGCCATTGTAGGTGGTGATTTGGGCAAGGGGTTCATAGTTTTGATCTTCGGTATAAATATAGGTGTAAGTACGGTCTTTGCGGTACTCCTGTAACAGGCGGCTGCCGTCCCATAGGTATTGGATTTCGTTGCCGTCAGAATGGACTTTGGCTATGCGGCGACCTATGGGGTCGTAGTGGTAGCGATATAGGACAGCGTTTTGACCGGGGCGATGGATTTCGGCTTCGGTCAGTTGATTATCAGCATTGTAGCGGTAATGTTGGATTTCGCCGTCATGCTGCTGTTTTTCAATCAGGTTGCCCAACGGGTCGTAGCGGTAACTGATGCCTTGGTATTGGGTAAGGCGGTTGCCGCCGATTCTGCTTCCGTTGGTAAGGTTGTGTGCGGGGTCGTAGCGATAGTGCTCGTCCGCGCTTTGGCTAATTCTGCCCAGTGCGTCATAGGTGTAATCCCTGCTGCCGTTGGTTTGGTCATCGGTACGGACGAGGTTGCCGATAGTGTCGTATTGGTAACGGCGACCAATAAGGACGGCAGGGTCTGCTTTGTTGTGGCTGTTCGGTTGGGCGATTTGTTGTTTCAGACGACCTAATGGGTCAAGTTGAAATTGGGTATTCAACTTGCCGATAGTCCGCTCGACCGGGCGATGCAGAGCGTCACGCTCGATATCGGCAAGGGTGTTGCCATCGAGGTTAATGTAAAGGTCACGAGCCGTCTAAAATTTTTCAGACGGTCTCCCAATTAAATGGAACATCATTAAAAAGCGGGCAGTAGCCCTTTTTCCCATAGTGCGATTTCCAACCAATTGGCTTTTTGCACATGTTCGGCATTGAAGGAAGTAAACCATTCGTCGCGGTTGCTGACAATCAGGGTGTTTTTGCCGTCTATGTCGATGGCCTCCGCCGTGTCGGGAATATCACTTTGACCGATTTTATGCGGCAGCCCTATCATCCATGCGCAGGTTCTGCGGTGGGGGAAGACGGCGTAGCTGCCTTCATAGTAGTCGGGGGAGGTGGGGGAGCGCATATCGAAATTGCCGTCCGCTAAAGTAATACTGTCCACGGGATAGTGCTTATAAGCCAGCCTGATCAGTTCGATTAAATCCTGTTTGCTGTAATACGGTTTTTTATCGGGTTCTTTGCGTAGGAGATCAAAATATATTCCCAACCTGTCAAATTTTTCGTCGGCATAATCGGTATCCAGTAGTCTGAGTTTGTGCGTATAGCTAAACTGAAATTTGCGGACATCTAAAGCTTTGCCATCCATAATGGCATTTAACAGTACCTGTATATCGTTGCTTTCATTACCTTTCGCTATTTGGTGCAGAACCGAATCAAACTCACGCATCAAACTGTATTGGACGATTTTTTTCTCCCGCTTCAAATAATCTACCCATGACCAATCGTCATCCACACATGGCTGAATATGTCGACTGACATCTAGCAAAAAAAACCTGAGTTTTTGCAGATAGGTATCCAGGGCGAGGGTTTTGTTTCCCGTATAGTTTGGATGGATGCGGATGCGTAAATAATAGGTGTTGCGATCTTCAAAATCTTTTAAATCATCAAACGACGAAACAAATTTCAACATAACAATTCCTTAATTAAATGGTTCAGACACAAAAATTCGAATTGTCATCGCACCATTGCTTCCATTCTTTCTGCCGTTTTTTCTCCTGCTCCAACCGTTCTTTACGGTCTTGGCTGTCTTCAAACGGCGTATGGTGAACAGTAATTCGGTCATTTTTTTCAAGTTTGGCAAGTTTGGAATTGCCTACCAACCTGCAAAATAATTTATATACATTCTCCTCCTTGAAATGGTATTGCAGGTTGATAGTTTTTCCGGTTGCACGTTTGCGATGGGTTTGCACAATCGCATTACGAGTTTTAAATTGACCATCTATGAATGACTCCAATCTGGATTTTAGAAGAACTCCCTCTTTGAAATTCGCCAAAAATCCGTATCGTCCCTTCATTTCCAATAAAGTACATGATTTTTGCCAAAAACCGTCCCATCGCTTGTCACCTCCAAACTCCCATTCAGTTAATACTCTATGTGTATATTCAAAAGCAAACGACGCTCTCATATTGGCAATATATAGCTGGTATTCGACCCAATTCTTACCTTCGGTAAGATACTGCAATGAAGGTTTGCCCTCGCAATACACCGACGGCAGGCAGCGGCAGTCTTTTCTCCTACTTCTTTTTGCTTCCGCTTCCGCTTCCTTTGCGGTTACTTTCGGGCGGGCAATTGCCAGTCCCTGTTCCATCGCTGCGGGTCTTGTTGTAGCCCCTGGATAAGTGGGCGACACGGGAAAAGACGGGCGGACACCGCCGGGCGTGGGGCGGACACCGCCGGGTATAGGTATGGGGCGGACACCCGTTCCGACACCCGTTCCGACATTTGGCATCGGACGGATCCAAGATACAACTACTCCCATTCTACCTCCATCCCGAACAGTTCATAATTGCGTGCTGCCCAGTCTGCCAAGGCAACCTGGTCTTCAATACCCAGTGGGACGGTTTCGCTCTTGCGAATTTCCTGCTCCAGCTCGGGATTGTCCATTGGCGTAACGCCATTGTTGACTGCATAGACGCCATAACGCACCAAAATCATATCGTCGTTTTCAAAACCGTATTTCCTCGCATCTGCGATTACTCTGTCCAAAATCGGATCCAGGTCCTTCCCATCGATATTGGCATGCAAAAGAGGAAACTGTTTTTCACTCAGCCTTCTGATAATTTTTTCCAGCCAGTCTTTGGTTTCCCAATCATCCAGATGATATTGCTGGAACTCGTCCAATTCGAAAATCATCTCGTCATTCTTTTTCATTTTTAGTCCTTTCGTAGAGCTGATATTGTTCGATACGCGCATCCCAAAACATACATCGATTGATTTTATTCCAAAACCGTTCTGCCTGGTGCTCTTGTAAGATATTGAAAAATGCAGGCATAACGCGTGGATCGTAAAAGCGGAACAGGACTTCTCTGCCATTTCTCAGTTTGCTGTTTAAAAAGTATTGAAGGTGTTCTTGTAATTCAATTAAGGAACAACCACTCCAAATCCATATCACAGCGTTCCTCGTCTTTTCGATCTTGTGCAGATAATTTAAAGCATCCTCATTCAAATTAAAAGATGAGCTCTCCACTAAGCATAAATAAGGAGATAAATCTGCGTATATTTCTTCAGGCGTATTTTCAAACAGGTTGACCGAATGTACAAAACATCCAGTCTGGTACCCTCTCTCTCTTTCCATTCTAGTGAACGGATTAAACGCAGCCATATCTATGACGGTATATAAATTCCCTAACTGATAGCCCCTGTTTTTATAATCTATAACGGTTTGTTTTTTAGCGTAAAACATAAGCGCTTCCTTCTTCTGCCGCTTTTTTCAGACACGATGGGGATAAGCTAGTTTCCTGCATGAGAGGCAATATAAAATCTTTTCGTGCAACTCCACTTACCTCCAACGGCGCCTTCACCCTAACCAGCTTCGGACTGCCAATCTCAATTTC